>NZ_WXWO01000065.1:0-5384 GCF_009904845.1 Vibrio sp. V38_P2S17PM301
CCCTTCAGACCAATCTAGTCGACCATGTTTACGAAGCCAAACTAAAACGGTAGAACAACCTTGGATGCCGTACTTCTCTTGAGCTTGTTTGTAAGTGAGGCTGCCTTTTTCAACCTCATCCACTACGGTGAGTTTAAAAGCGAGGGAGTAATCGCGCTGAGTTCTTTTAGTGGTTGATTTCATAACACTCTCCAATTTTGGGGTTGGAAAGTGTCAACCTTATTTAGGACGTTACACGCAACCACAAAAAAGGGTTAGCCGAAGCTAACCCTTTTTATTTACCAGACCACGCCATGTTTAGCTGGTCAGGTCATCAAAAAACTTTTTCACACCTTGGAAGAAGCCATGTGATTTAGGTTTATGACGGTTGGCATCACCACCACAAGACTCTTCAAACTCACGCAGCAATTCTTTCTGACGACTGCTCAGCTTGACTGGTGTCTCAACCACCAGCTTCACGATTAGATCGCCAATACCACCACCCCGAACGCTTTTCACGCCTTTGCCACGCATACGGAACATACGTCCAGTCTGAGTCTCTTCCGGCACTTTCAGGTTCACCCGACCATCCAGCGTCGGCACTTCCACTTCACCGCCCAGCGCTGCCATCGCAAAGCTGACAGGCACTTCGCAATACAGGTTATTGCCTTCACGTTCAAAGATGTGGTGCTCTTTCACGTGCACTTGTACGTACAAGTCACCTGCTGGCGCGCCCATTTCACCGGCTTCACCTTCTCCGGATAAACGGATACGATCGCCCGTGTCCACACCCGCCGGAATTTTCACATTCAGCGTTTTGGTCTTCTGCTTACGGCCTTGTCCGTGACAAACATTACACGGATCTTTGATGATCTTACCTTTACCATGACAGGTTGGACAGGTTTGCTGAACTGCAAAGAAACCCTGGCGCATCTGCACCTGGCCGTGACCATGACAGGTACCACAGGTTTCCGGCGAAGTGCCTTTCTTTGCACCGCTGCCATCACACGTATCACAGTGTACTAAAGTCGGGACTTCAATCTCACGTGAGATACCGCGCACCGCTTCTTCCAGTGTCAGCTCCATGTTGTAGCGCAGGTCTGCGCCGCGCTGAGCACGTGCCTGACCACCGCCACGACGACCACCACCGAAGATATCACCAAAGACATCACCGAAGATATCACCAAAGTCAGCACCAGCGCCGCCGAAGCCACCGCCACCAAAGCCGCCACCGCCCTGTTCAAAGGCAGCATGACCGTACTGATCGTACGCGGCTTTCTTCTGAGGTTCGGTCAGCACCTCGTACGCTTCTTTTACTTCTTTAAACTTATCCGCGGCAGATTCATCACCCTGATTTCGGTCCGGGTGGTATTTCATCGCCAAGCGCTTATAAGCTTTCTTAATATCACGCTCAGAGGCATCACGGCTTACGCCTAATACTTCGTAAAAATCACGTTTTGACATGTTGTTCGTCACCAATTGATTACTGCAAACGACGGACTGTCGCCTGGTGTTGATATCGATATGGATAAAAAGGCCGTACTGGCTCCGTCTTATCTATAGCGACACAGTTTTCACAAACAGGCGGGCGTAAGAGTTGCCCCAAACGCCCGCTTCGTACTTCATTAGAAGTTCTGACAACAGGCGGCGCTTGGCGCCACCTGTCAGGACAAGATTACTTCTTGTCGTCTTTTACTTCTTCAAACTCAGCATCGACTACGTCGTCATCTTTAGACTGAGCCGCTTCGTCGCCGCCTTGCGCTGCTTGAGCCTGAGCTTGTTGCTGAGCGATTTCCATCAATTTCTGAGACGCTGTCATCAGAGCCTGAACTTTCGCATCAATGGCTTCTTTGTCGTCGCCTTTACGCGCGTCTTCCAGCTCGCTGACTGCCGCTTCAATCTTTTCTTTGTCTTCCGCTGGCAGAGCGTCGCCGGCTTCTTCAACTTGCTTACGAGTGCCGTGGATCATTTGGTCTGCCTGGTTACGTGCAGTTGCCAGCTCTTCGAACTTTTTGTCCGCTTCTTTGTTAGCTTCTGCTTCTTGAACCATTTTCTCGATTTCATCATCGCTCAGACCGCCAGATGCCTGGATAGTGATCTTCTGCTCTTTACCCGTCTGCTTGTCTTTCGCGGACACGTGCAGGATACCATCTGCATCCAAGTCGAAGGTGACTTCGATCTGTGGCATACCACGTGGTGCAGGCTGAATGCCTTCCAGGTTGAATTGACCCAGAGACTTGTTGTACATCGCTTGCTTACGCTCACCTTGCAGAACGTGGATAGTTACCGCGCTCTGGTTGTCTTCTGCAGTAGAGAAAACCTGGTTCGCTTTGGTTGGGATAGTCGTGTTCTTCTCAACCAGTTTAGTCATCACACCGCCCATGGTTTCGATACCCAAAGACAGTGGCGTTACGTCTAGCAACAGAACGTCTTTAACATCACCAGCCAGTACACCACCTTGAACGGCAGCACCCATAGCTACTGCTTCATCAGGGTTCACGTCACGGCGCGCTTCTTTACCAAAGAACTCAGCAACTTTCGCTTGAACCATTGGCATACGAGTCTGACCACCCACCAGGATAACGTCAGTGATGTCGTTTACTGATAAGTCAGCATCAGCCAGAGCAACTTTCAGTGGCTCTAGAGAGCGTTGTACCAGATCTTCAACCAAAGATTCCAGTTTCGCACGAGTCACTTTTACGTTCATGTGCTTAGGACCGGTTGCATCCGCCGTTACGTATGGCAGGTTCACGTCAGTTTGTGACGTAGAAGACAGCTCGATTTTCGCTTTTTCTGCTGCTTCTTTAACACGCTGCATTGCCAGTGGATCGGTCTTAAGATCGATGCCTTGCTCTTTCTTAAATTCGTCTACTAAATAGTTGATTAGACGGTTATCAAAGTCTTCACCACCCAGGTGCGTGTCACCGTTGGTTGCCAGAACTTCGAACGTTTTCTCGCCTTCAACTTCATCGATTTCGATGATGGAGATATCGAATGTACCACCACCCAGGTCGTATACAGCGATAGTACGGTCACCGCCTTTCTTGTCCAGGCCGTAAGCCAACGCCGCCGCTGTTGGTTCGTTGATGATACGTTTCACTTCCAGACCTGCGATACGACCAGCGTCTTTAGTTGCTTGACGCTGAGCATCGTTAAAGTAAGCAGGTACAGTGATAACTGCGCCAGTGACTTCCTCACCCAGGAAGTCTTCAGCAGTTTTCTTCATTTTCTTAAGAACTTCAGCAGACACCTGAGGAGCTGCCATTTTCTGGCCTTTCGCTTCTACCCAAGCGTCACCGTTGTCAGCCTTAACAATTTTGTAAGGCATGATTTCGATGTCACGCTGAACTTCTTCGTCTTCAAAACGACGACCAATTAGACGCTTAATTGCAAATAGCGTGTTAGTTGGGTTAGTTACTGCTTGACGTTTCGCAGGCTGACCTACTAGCGTCTCACCGTCAGTGTAAGCAATAACCGATGCAGTAGTACGTTCACCCTCTGCGTTTTCAATTACACGTGGTTTGTCGCCGTCCAGTACAGCAACACATGAGTTAGTAGTACCTAAGTCAATACCAATGATTTTACCCATCAGGCTATCTCCGAATAAATTCTATTTTCGTTTGGTTATATCCCCTATGTGGGGGAAGGAGAATCGGGTTTCAACCCTTGCTCACAAACAAAAATAATCAATGTTTGCTTCTCTATGCCACATAGATAAGGGCGTCAAAATGCTTTTCAAGGGTTAAAAACAAAAAAGTTATGTTTTTTTCTACTTTTTGTAAGGGTTTGTTGAAAAACCATTCACACATAAAAAAACGGAGCCACCTGGGCTCCGTTTTCTTTTGATTATCAGTGATTAAGAATTGGCTTCTGCCGTTACAATCTCAACAGCCTGTTCGTCTGAGATTTCCCCTTCGGTTTTGGCAACGATGGTGTTAACAGCCGTATCACCCACTACGTTTGACGATGTACAGAACATATCGTTGATGCGGTCAACCGCAGCAATGATTGCCAGACCTTCCGGTGGTAAGCCCAGTTGATGCAACAACACGCCCACCATGACCACACCACCACCCGGTACGCCACCCGCACCGATCGACAGCAGCAGAATCGTCAGACCCAAAGTAAAGATGTCGGCGGTGTTAATTGGCTGGCCAAAAGCGTTGGCAACGAACATCGTCGCCAGTGCGATATAGATAGACACACCGGACATGTTCATGGTCGCGCCCAGCGGCACACCAAAACCGGCAACAGATTTAGACACATTCAGCTTCTCAGTCAACGTGCGCATTGTCACAGGAATGGTCGCATTGGAGCTGGCCGTCGAGAGTGAGAACAGGATTTGTTCACGAGTCGCACGCAGGAACTGTTTCGGCGTCACACCCGTCGACAATCCAACCGCCATCGGATAAAACACAAAAATCCAAAATACCAGCATAGCCACCACCAGAGCGACATAACCTGCCACGGACATCAATGTGTTCGCGTTAAGTGTTGCGCCAAGTTGGATCATCAGAGCAAATACCCCATACGGCGCCAGGCTCATCACCAAACCAACCAGCTTCATCATGATCTCATTGGCCATTTTGAACGTGCGAATCGCCGGACCACCACGCGAATCCAGAGCCTGGATCGCCAGACCGGTCAGAATCGCCATGAAAATGATTTGCAGCATGTCACCGTTGGCAAACGCCTGTACCGGGTTACTCGGTACAATGTTCACCACCAGAGAAAAGATATCTGGGGTTTCTGTCGTGGTCAGTTTGACACTTTCTGAAATCGTGCCAGCCAGATGGGCATCCGCGCCAGGCTGGAAGATTAGCCCCACAGTCAGAGCAGCAGCAATCGCGATGATGGTATTAATAATGTAGAGTGCAAAAGTTTTCCCACCAAGGCGACCAAAAGCACTGATGTCTTTCAGGTCAACAATGCCACACACAATTGATACATACACCAGCGGCACCACCAGCAGTTTGATCAGTGAGACAAACATGCCCCCTGCTCCTTCTGCCGCACCAAGCAGGTAAGTATCAAAAATAGTAACGCCGCTAAACAGGTACTGAATCGCAGTACCAATCAGCAGGCCAGCAAACAAGCCTATAAAAATTTTACTTGAGAGCGATTTATCCATCGTACGTCTCCAGGATGTTGTGTTGATCTTTTATAATAATTAAGACGTTCATTCCGTTTTAAACGCTGAACGTCAGTGCATCATACACACGACATTTACATTTTGAAGACTTTATTTACAAAAGTGTTACATCGCTCATTTTAGAATAAATTACCAATTCCTAATAAAACTCAACCACAAACCTCCAAAAAATAACCTCAACAATCACTTAACGCACAACATAACACTACTGTTGCATATTGAGTATTTTTGACCTGATCCGATCAGTCGCGAT
>NZ_WXWO01000103.1:0-5270 GCF_009904845.1 Vibrio sp. V38_P2S17PM301
ACATAATATACAGGCCTTTCTTGCTTACAATGATAGGAAAATTTTTCAGCATCATTATCTAAAGACGTTTTTAGTGAGCAATCTAAATTTTTACTTCGTCCAGATGAGACAGCAATTTGATGGAAATAATGAAATTTATTTGCATGCTGACCACCTTGAATTTCAAGCACAAAATCTAATTCTTTTGTTGAAACTCTTAGATCGTCGTATAGAATTTTTGAATTGGTTTTTATCGTAACTTCACTATTAGGATAATAGCCAAGACTTTCTAGAAATAGCTTGGCTTGTCGATTGGTTTTTGTATGCTCTTTTTTTTCTATTTCTAAATCATGGTAAACAATTTTTACCAGCTCAATCATTCCGGTTTGAGTTACTGACAACATTCCGCCAAGATTATTTTTTATAGCAGATTTGTTGTTTAGATTAGATAGGTATTCTATTTTTTTACTGTTTTGTAAATTATCTATGTTGACATGGTAAACTTTATTTACTAGCCAGTTGATTGCATTTTTAACGTTATCTTTGTTTATTCTATCACCATCAATCCAATACCCATTTTCAACATCATGTGATTGCCAAGGCACCCAGTTGTACTGCGGAAACTGTTCTATTAAAAATTTAACATATGAGGTGTTATTCTCACTAAACCAATTAGGTATTCGTTTAGAAAGTCCACCCTCGTCAATCATTTTTTTTAGTGAACATGATATAATGTCGCATTCATCTATATCTAAATTGTTCGCTGCGTCAAGTATAGCTTGCCGAACGTTTTCTATACACCAATGGCGCTGAGCAACTGTCTTGGTTATAGGATTTTTATTTTCAAAGTATATAACCATTTGACTAATACTATTTCCAAATAACTTCATCATCAGCTTGCCTTCATCAATTAGAGTAAGGTAACCAGAGGTTGCATCTCCCCAGTTTACACCTTTAATTGAGAGTTCTTTTTTTAGCTTGTTGTATGCGAACAAATGTTCATGGCTATAAGAGTTATTATTTTTATCTAATTTCAAATAACCCTGAGGTAAGTTTTTCATTTTGTAAGCTAAAAATTCTCGCCTATACATTTTATTGATTAGTTCAAATGGAGAGTGAAGACTAGAGGACATAAGTATATTTGTTAATGGCCAATCTCTTAATAGTTTTTGTGTTATATCTGTAGGTGACAACTTAGTGTTAAACTTAACTGAATTTTCTTTTAGTAGTCTGTCTAGAACATCTTTTCCATAACCTGATTTAGCTAGCCACTCTTCTCTACCGCGTTGATTAATTAAATTAGTGAAATTTTCCTTTGTTCCTATCAGTTGCAAAACCTTAGAAAAATTATCTGAATTTTTATCTCCTGTGGATTTTTCTATCACATACCTCCATTCTTTCTGTTTCACTCCACTTTTCATGAACAGGTTTCTGAGTGGTTTATCACCTTCTATTGTTGATAATTTTCTTTGTGTTAATAGTGATTCTGCATCTTCAAAAGTGGCTGCACTCATAGAGGAGTAGCTTTTGTTTAGTGTGTTGTTTAGGAAGTTCACTAGTTTAACTTCTATAGATTTTAATCTAATCTGCATGTTTTAAACTTTATCTATAATATTTAATTGTGTTGTTGAGGTGAGCGAAATCGTTGTAATGGTTCTTATAGGTTAAGGGTAATATTTTTCATCGTGATTCTTAAAGCACCGATTTAGGCTGTAGATCTTGTTCCATAGGGTTACAGACAGAAAATCATAGCCTGTGTCCAACATAACAAATGTACTCTGATGAGGTATTGTATCATCTGTGTTTTTCAGAGCTTGTCTAGATCGAAGAGCTTCAATAACTTGTTATTGATAAAAGTCTTTTCTCACTTGCCATCTAAGTATTGCATACTGAAATACCTTAGATCTCTAACACTAACGCTGTCTAGAATTCATATGGTTAACTACGTTATAAACTATCAATAATACTGAATGCTCGATACTCATCAAATGCGAACTGATCGGTCATTCCACTAACGTAATCCTGAATCAGCCTAACTCTAAAGTAGAACTCCCACGCATCATAACCCGCATCAAACGGTAGCTTTATTAAGCTTGCTTCAGTAAGGGCTCTTTCATAAGCTTGAACATGCTTATACGAGAGTTTTTTGAACAGTCTAGATGCATAGAGAGGGGCCCCTTTCTGTTCATTTTTGACTTGCTCAAACTCTACCCTTGTGAGGTTTAAAAGTGGGCTATAGGTATCAAGAAGGCCTTTGATGATCTGATAACCTTGCAGTTCACGTGCTTCGACTTCCTTATGACAAAATGCATATTTTGCTGCAACATTTTTGAGTGTTTTTATAAGTGCATGTCGGTCACTACCATCTTCAAGTAGGGCTCGGTTGAACTCTCCATGAAAAATTTCGTCGATATTGGCTAGAAAAATATCGCAGGCGTGAGGCACCAAAGTACCTCCGATAACGACTCTCATCATGACAAAGAATAGTGTATCTGGGTTACGAAAAGCTTTGTTCTCTGCCTGAATGATTAAACTCTCCATTAAGTTCTCATCACTGTCTATTTTCAGTTCTTCTCTAACAGCAGGATATTCATACTTTAAAGCCGTTTTTAATGTGTCGACAGTTAATATGCCTTTTTCTACAGCGTCTTCAAGATCGGCCAGACCATAGGATATATCATCGGCAGCTTCCATTATGTAAGAGAATGGTGAGCGGCAGTGTGCCTTTATATCTAAAGCCTGAAGAAGATTTGAAATATAGGGTTGTTCACTAATGTAGTAGCCAACTTTTTTTCGTAAGTAACTAAATGTTTCGTTTTCCTTTTGGGGCTTAAGCTCATCTCCACGGCGGGTATATTTTAGTATTCCTGAAACTTGACTGTAGGTGAGACAAAGATTGAGAATGGAGTGAACTAAACGAATTGCTTGAGCATTACCTTCAAAACTAGACAGGTCACGAATCATTTCTTTGTTTAAATCAAGGCTATGCAATGAAATGAATTTTGAAAGGTTTTGCTCGAACCAATCATTGATGGCCTTTTCTCCGAAGTGGCCAAAAGGAGGGTTACCGATATCATGCATCAAGCAAGACATTTCAACAATAGACTCAATATGCCGCTCTAATCCTGCAAGACCATATTCTTCTTGAGCATCTCTAGATAGTCTTTCAAAGATTTGTTGGGTAATGTAACGTCCATTTTGTTGTACTTCCAATGAGTGGGTCAACCTGCTGCGGACAGAAGCATTGCGCTCTAGTGGAAAAACTTGTGTTTTTTGTTGTAAGCGCCGGATAGCCGCAGAGTTAATGATACTGCCACGGTCGCTTTCAAATATACTCAAACTACATTTTTCTTCAGGTTTCCACGCTGTGGGCGTTGTATTGTCGTAGCTTCGTACATAACGGATTTTCTTCTTGAAATTTATAGTCATTTTTTTTAGCTATCAGTTACAGTGACTCATAAACACTATTCGCAAAAGGTAAGAGTGAGAAGTCGATTCCATAACATTTGAGAATTAACGCAACAAAGTACTGTAATTGAGTGCACTGTTATTTTCCTATTGGCTGTTTGATAAAAGTTAGGCGGGAAAATGTCAGCCCAAGTTCTAACGTTTGAGTAGATAAGTTGGCTATATCTCTTCTAGTTCGCTGGCTTAAGCGTATTCGAAAAGTAAATACGAGGTGAAACGAACACTATATCGGAGGATACTTCGTTAGAGGATGGTAAGTTAAGACTGTTGGGCTATATTGGTGGATTACAAAAAGGGCCAACTCTTGCGAGTTGGCCCTTTCCAGCTGGCGTAAGTTGATCTTGGTTGTTAATTTATTGATTTTATTTAATATTGTTCAGTTTGATTTTCTACAGTGTACCTTGTGGTGTACCTATTGCTTACTATAACGATGAATCTATACTTTAGTCTCGCTTCAAAAGAGGTCTTCCAAAAGTTTTTGTTTCAAATATTTTATCCAAATTTGTAACCTTCTTTTTCTGCTCCGATGGCATTGTAAGAGAGTCGTCGTTGGAATCTTGACCTACATTGCCCTCTTTAGCATCCTTTTGATTTGCTAGTTCCTTGTCTATCAATTCCTTAAGCTTGGCCTTAATCCCGTTCTTTGCACTATCTCCTGCAATCTCGATAAGCTTAGTCCAATCTGATTCGCTGAATGTCAGTGTTTTTTCTTCTTTAGTCGTCTTTGGTACATTACCATCTGCTTTATCCCTTTTACTTCTATTGAATTTCTCAACCAATTTGTTTTCTAACTGTTTAAACGTGTCTGGATCTTTCGTCGCACAAAGTACATCGAAAATACACATGATTGTTTGCTTTTGCTTATCGACATCCTCTGTTATGGATAACCCGATGGATGGGTATTTTTTTGTTAAATACCGGTAGTACCGACTGATTAACTTAGCATCATCTGTTTTAAATGCTTTTCTATCTGCATTTCTGTTAATAAAAACGGTTGTATATAAGCTTTCTACCTTCTTAAGTAAGCGGTATGTGCTTCGCTGTTCCTTTGGTAAGCTTGAGGTGATTATCACTTCTAGTGCACTAACAAGATTGTCGTAGGTTGAACCAGTCTTGTTTGGGCAGAAATCTGCTAGAGGCTTTAGGTAGTCGGTGTATCGAGGTAAGTATTTTTCCCCTGAAAGACTTTGTGATTTGGTTTTATCTTTTGATTCTGATTTGGCTTCGAAAGAAAATGTAGTTACAGGGTAGCTAAGCTCTATGTTGCCTGTGTTAACTATGGCCTGAACGATAACAACAAAAAAATAAAGGGCTCTTGGCTCGTCATTGAGCCATCCGATGTGATTGCTAAATTCATATTGAATTTCTCTTGATTGATCAAAAAGATCGTCAATACAATCGCCTAGTTCATATTCTTCTTCCTCGGTTAAGTTTCCATTATCTAATTTTTCTCTAGCTATTCTTAATTTTTTACTAATCAATTCCTTCAATGTTAATTCAAGGTTAGCTTTCTTGTGATTATTAAGATTAATAATTGTATAGCTATATTCGGATTCTGATTCAATGATTCTAATATATCGTTTTAATTCATTTTCAGTTGATTTTTTTATTAATTCTAAATATCGGTATGAACTCATTCTGAATCCTTGAGTAAGATTTTTGTGGGAATGTTGTAAGAAATATACCGGATTTAGTACATATTTACAGTGGGTTTTTGTTGTTTTTTGTGGGGTTAATGTGGTTTTTTTGTTGGTTTTTATCGTTTCTGTGTTTTCTTCATTAGTCAACTTTTTTTGAAAAAAAAAGAGTAGATGAGATTACCC
>NZ_WXWO01000111.1:0-3051 GCF_009904845.1 Vibrio sp. V38_P2S17PM301
AATTCTCGTTCTTACACATTCAATGTTCTTTCATTGAGTCCATCAAAACCCCTTGGGTGTTGTATGGTTAAGCCTCACGGGCAATTAGTACAGGTTAGCTCAACGCCTCACAACGCTTACACACCCTGCCTATCAACGTTCTAGTCTCGAACAACCCTTCAGGACACTTAAAGTGCCAGGGAAGACTCATCTCAGGGCTCGCTTCCCGCTTAGATGCTTTCAGCGGTTATCGATTCCGAACTTAGCTACCGGGCAATGCGTCTGGCGACACAACCCGAACACCAGAGGTTCGTCCACTCCGGTCCTCTCGTACTAGGAGCAGCCCCCTTCAATCTTCCAACGCCCACGGCAGATAGGGACCGAACTGTCTCACGACGTTCTAAACCCAGCTCGCGTACCACTTTAAATGGCGAACAGCCATACCCTTGGGACCGACTTCAGCCCCAGGATGTGATGAGCCGACATCGAGGTGCCAAACACCGCCGTCGATATGAACTCTTGGGCGGTATCAGCCTGTTATCCCCGGAGTACCTTTTATCCGTTGAGCGATGGCCCTTCCATTCAGAACCACCGGATCACTATGACCTGCTTTCGCACCTGCTCGAATTGTCATTCTCGCAGTCAAGCGGGCTTATGCCATTGCACTAACCTCACGATGTCCAACCGTGATTAGCCCACCTTCGTGCTCCTCCGTTACTCTTTGGGAGGAGACCGCCCCAGTCAAACTACCCACCAGGCACTGTCCTCACCCCAGATAATGGGGCTAAGTTAGAACATCAAACATACAAGGGTGGTATTTCAAGGTCGGCTCCACAGATACTGGCGTACCTGCTTCAAAGCCTCCCACCTATCCTACACATGTAGGCTCAATGTTCAGTGCCAAGCTGTAGTAAAGGTTCACGGGGTCTTTCCGTCTAGCCGCGGGTACACTGCATCTTCACAGCGATTTCAATTTCACTGAGTCTCGGGTGGAGACAGCGTGGCCATCATTACGCCATTCGTGCAGGTCGGAACTTACCCGACAAGGAATTTCGCTACCTTAGGACCGTTATAGTTACGGCCGCCGTTTACCGGGGCTTCGATCAAGAGCTTCGACCGAAGTCTAACCCCATCAATTAACCTTCCGGCACCGGGCAGGCGTCACACCGTATACGTCATCTTACGATTTTGCACAGTGCTGTGTTTTTAATAAACAGTTGCAGCCACCTGGTATCTGCGACTCTCAATAGCTCCATCCGCAAGGGACTTCACCGTCGAGAGCGTACCTTCTCCCGAAGTTACGGTACCATTTTGCCTAGTTCCTTCACCCGAGTTCTCTCAAGCGCCTTGGTATTCTCTACCCGACCACCTGTGTCGGTTTGGGGTACGATTCCTTACAATCTGAAGCTTAGAGGCTTTTCCTGGAAGCATGGCATCAATGACTTCACACCCGTAGGTGCTCGACGTCGTGTCTCAGCCTTAAAGAGAGCCGGATTTACCTAACTCTCAAGCCTACGCACTTGAACCTGGACAACCGTCGCCAGGCCCACCTAGCCTTCTCCGTCCCCCCATCGCAATTGTAAGAAGTACGGGAATATTAACCCGTTTCCCATCGACTACGCCTTTCGGCCTCGCCTTAGGGGTCGACTTACCCTGCCCCGATTAACGTTGGACAGGAACCCTTGGTCTTCCGGCGAGGGGGTTTTTCACCCCCTTTATCGTTACTCATGTCAGCATTCGCACTTCTGATACCTCCAGCATGCTTTACAACACACCTTCAACGGCTTACAGAACGCTCCCCTACCCAATACGATAAATCGCATTGCCGCAGCTTCGGTTTACAGCTTAGCCCCGTTACATCTTCCGCGCAGGCCGACTCGACTAGTGAGCTATTACGCTTTCTTTAAATGATGGCTGCTTCTAAGCCAACATCCTAGCTGTCTGAGCCTTCCCACATCGTTTCCCACTTAGCTGTAATTTGGGACCTTAGCTGGCGGTCTGGGTTGTTTCCCTCTCCACGACGGACGTTAGCACCCGCCGTGTGTCTCCCGGATAGTACTTACTGGTATTCGGAGTTTGCAAAGGGTTGGTAAGTCGGGATGACCCCCTAGCCTTAACAGTGCTCTACCCCCAGTAGTATTCGTCCGAGGCGCTACCTAAATAGCTTTCGGGGAGAACCAGCTATCTCCAGGTTTGATTGGCCTTTCACCCCTAGCCACAAGTCATCCGCTAATTTTTCAACATTAGTCGGTTCGGTCCTCCAGTTGATGTTACTCAACCTTCAACCTGCCCATGGCTAGATCACCTGGTTTCGGGTCTATATCCAGAGACTGAACGCCCAGTTAAGACTCGGTTTCCCTACGGCTCCCCTAGATGGTTAACCTTGCCACTGAATATAAGTCGCTGACCCATTATACAAAAGGTACGCAGTCACACCACGAAGGTGCTCCTACTGCTTGTACGTACACGGTTTCAGGTTCTATTTCACTCCCCTCACAGGGGTTCTTTTCGCCTTTCCCTCACGGTACTGGTTCACTATCGGTCAGTCAGTAGTATTTAGCCTTGGAGGATGGTCCCCCCATATTCAGACAGGATATCACGTGTCCCGCCCTACTCGATTTCACTGAACACGCATCGTCAACTACGGGACTATCACCCTGTATCGTCGGACTTTCCAGACCGTTCGTCTAATGCGTATAAAGCTTAAGGGCTAGTCCAATTTCGCTCGCCGCTACTTTCGGAATCTCGGTTGATTTCTTTTCCTCGGGGTACTTAGATGTTTCAGTTCCCCCGGTTCGCCTCATTAACCTATGTATTCAGTTAATGATAACTGCTTATGCAGTTGGGTTTCCCCATTCGGAAATCCCAGACTCAAGTGGCTTTTACTGCCTAATCTGGGCTTATCGCAAGTTAATACGTCCTTCATCGCCTCTGACTGCCAAGGCATCCACCGTGTACGCTTAGTCACTTAACCATACAACCCGAAGGAGTTTCGAATTGATGGTAAACAACCAAAGTTGTCTCTCATTATTTGAATGAGCGAGAGACATTTCGATTTTGCCGGACTCAAAT
>NZ_WXWO01000111.1:3125-4851 GCF_009904845.1 Vibrio sp. V38_P2S17PM301
ACCCAATGGTATCCCGTAGGGGAGTCGAACCCCTGTTACCGCCGTGAAAGGGCGGTGTCCTAGGCCTCTAGACGAACGGGACACTAAGTTGAACATCTTGGGGGATGTTCTTTCTCTTAAACTGTATAAACCATCAATCTGTGTGGACACTCATCGTGAGTAATCATCGTATAAGGAGGTGATCCAGCGCCAGGTTCCCCTAGCGCTACCTTGTTACGACTTCACCCCAGTCATGAACCACAAAGTGGTGAGCGTCCTCCCGAAGGTTAAACTACCCACTTCTTTTGCAGCCCACTCCCATGGTGTGACGGGCGGTGTGTACAAGGCCCGGGAACGTATTCACCGTGGCATTCTGATCCACGATTACTAGCGATTCCGACTTCATGGAGTCGAGTTGCAGACTCCAATCCGGACTACGACGCACTTTTTGGGATTCGCTCACTTTCGCAAGTTGGCCGCCCTCTGTATGCGCCATTGTAGCACGTGTGTAGCCCTACTCGTAAGGGCCATGATGACTTGACGTCGTCCCCACCTTCCTCCGGTTTATCACCGGCAGTCTCCCTGGAGTTCCCGACATGACTCGCTGGCAAACAAGGATAAGGGTTGCGCTCGTTGCGGGACTTAACCCAACATTTCACAACACGAGCTGACGACAGCCATGCAGCACCTGTCTCAGAGTTCCCGAAGGCACCAAAGCATCTCTGCTAAGTTCTCTGGATGTCAAGAGTAGGTAAGGTTCTTCGCGTTGCATCGAATTAAACCACATGCTCCACCGCTTGTGCGGGCCCCCGTCAATTCATTTGAGTTTTAATCTTGCGACCGTACTCCCCAGGCGGTCTACTTAACGCGTTAGCTCCGAAAGCCACGGCTCAAGGCCACAACCTCCAAGTAGACATCGTTTACGGCGTGGACTACCAGGGTATCTAATCCTGTTTGCTCCCCACGCTTTCGCATCTGAGTGTCAGTATCTGTCCAGGGGGCCGCCTTCGCCACCGGTATTCCTTCAGATCTCTACGCATTTCACCGCTACACCTGAAATTCTACCCCCCTCTACAGTACTCTAGTCTGCCAGTTTCAAATGCAATTCCGAGGTTGAGCCCCGGGCTTTCACATCTGACTTAACACACCACCTGCATGCGCTTTACGCCCAGTAATTCCGATTAACGCTCGCACCCTCCGTATTACCGCGGCTGCTGGCACGGAGTTAGCCGGTGCTTCTTCTGTCGCTAACGTCAAATAATGCAGCTATTAACTACATTACCTTCCTCACGACTGAAAGTGCTTTACAACCCGAAGGCCTTCTTCACACACGCGGCATGGCTGCATCAGGCTTGCGCCCATTGTGCAATATTCCCCACTGCTGCCTCCCGTAGGAGTCTGGACCGTGTCTCAGTTCCAGTGTGGCTGATCATCCTCTCAGACCAGCTAGGGATCGTCGCCTTGGTGAGCCCTTACCTCACCAACTAGCTAATCCCACCTGGGCATATCCTGACGCGAGAGGCCCGAAGGTCCCCCTCTTTGAGCCGAAGCTATTATGCGGTATTAGCCATCGTTTCCAATGGTTATCCCCCACATCAGGGCAATTTCCCAGGCATTACTCACCCGTCCGCCGCTCGACGCCGATATCGTTCCCCGAAGGTTCAGATAACTCGTTTCCGCTCGACTTGCATGTGTTAGGCCTGCCGCCAGCGTTCAATCTGAGCCATGATCAAACTCTTCAATTTAA
>NZ_WXWO01000106.1:0-4643 GCF_009904845.1 Vibrio sp. V38_P2S17PM301
TGTAAAAAATTAATCTGCTTTTCAATTTCTCCTCTTCTTTTAGATGTGACATCTTTATATATGTACCTAGGGTTCATCTTTCTATTTATTGATATATCTATAACTTTGTCATCAAAATCAAGATGATTTTGGTCGAAAACATTAGAAAAGTAAATTGTATTGACTTCTCTTAATTTAGTATTTTCATTGTCTGGAATAAAAGAAAAGTCAATCGATATCTTTTCTTTAAAATTATTGGACAGATAGAAGTCATTACCTATTTTATAAACTAATATGTAATTTTCTTTGAAATGGTAGTGCTCAGTAATACATCGACATATCAACTCTAATGCTGTGGTTTTTCCCGAACCGTTTACACCCAAGAGTGCTGTTACTCCACTAATATTTTTTCCAAAAAAATCTTCAGGTAATGCTGGATTATCAACGTAACTAAGAGTTGAATTTGTATGATCAAAGTTGAAAGTATAATCACTCGATAAATTTAATCCGTAGTTTCGAAAACTTTTAAACCTTTTTACCCATATGTAACAGATATGCATGAGTTGACCTAGTGTTAAAATGTATAATTTAATATACATTATACACGAATTGAAAAGATAATTCTTTTGGAACGTATTTCCACGCATCAAGATGGGATGATTCTTTTTTGATTATTACTTCACGAACTGTCACTATAAAAAGGCTTATAAGTGATGAGTGTGACCTAGAAAACCCCTGCGTTATATGAAAAAAATCAGCTAATAATACTGCTTCTCTTGTCGCGGCTTTCCAGGCCATTGTATTTAATACTTATATCACCAAATGCTTTACTTGATAAACCATAATGAAGCTTTGGAGTAGCCGATAGGAGAGTCGCTATACCAAAGTAAAATCCCCTTAAGCGTTAGCACTGTTGAGTGGTTTTAATTACACCGATGATAGTTTTTCTAGCTTGGGCAGAGTGATGTCCCTCGCTTTGTCAAAACATCCTACACACTGGAAAACTTGAACCAGATCAAAAATAATAAATGAGTTCATCGTTACGAAAATGGGGCGAGGTATCAATAAATTAGATTAATCTGTCAGACTTAATTAAACCTTAGATCGAAAATTGACAGATTGAATCCTGACTAACCCACTTCATAAACCATTACATCTTGAATTCTGAGAGGTCTTTCTCGGAAACAAAATAAAGATTTCCTTTTGCTCTAGTACAGGCCACATAAAGTTTATTTTTCGTTTGTGATGGTAAGTCACGAAGCTTGTTTTGGTTAAAATGAGTCAAAGTCTTTTGATTCAAAACGACACATACGTCTTCGTAGTGGTCTTCACCCTTTGTTGCTCCCCAATTTTCAGTTAACCCCAGATATTTATTGCTTGCTTGATAAAATAACTTGACTGTTTTAGAGCAAGAAAAAATTTCCGTCACTCGTTTTTTACAAGTTATAAGTTGAACATCCGTAGTGTCTTTTCTGTGTGAAAAAATCTCTATTCCAATGTTATCAGTGACAAATTTACATGTGTTTTCGCTACAACGGTAACTATGAGAAAGGCTATCAATATCAACATAGAAACCAGCTTGAATAAACCTTTGCTTGTATTTATCGTAGCAATCATGTAACGTTTTGTTTGTTTTGCCATCCCTACTTGTATCAAATGTGTGTTGGTAGAAATCTCCGACTAAGAGATGTCTCACTTTCGCGCTTGCTAGTTGAAGAAGAAGATTGAAATCATGTCCACCAAAATCTTGGACTTCATCAATGCAAATACTATCGAAGTACTTTTCTATCCTTGATATAAGCTGATCGATCGCTCCATATTGATCTAGAAGCTTAGCGATTCGGTTGTGGTATAATCTACCATATTTATCGATATAGAAACGTTCATCGTTTCTATTTAGACGCAGTGTAAATTGGGGAGGAACGTCCCAATTTATACCTTTTATTTTAAATTGATTTCCTAAAATAGGTTTGAAACAAAACGAAAATACAAAGGTGAAATAGGTATATATTTTTATACCATTAGGAATATATCCAAACTTAGCTGCTATGCGTTTTTTTATGTTTTTGAAATTATTTTCAGTATAAGTAATAATGAGAGTACGGGAGTCCTCATTTAAGTTATCGATGATATTGCTAGTCTTACCTGAACCAGCTACTGCAAAAATTACTCTCTTATCCATGCGAACGCCCTAGCGATGTAGTCAGGTGCAACTAAGTCGTTCGGCTTTTTGTCTAGTAACTCAAAAGCCGCATTAGCTTTGTTATTTAACATATATTCTGTAACGGTTGTTTTTTCTTCACTATTCTTTTTCTTTCTGAGTTTACAATTGAACAAATCATCACAAGTGTCTGAGTTAGAATTATACATGCATATTTCGAACGTCCAATTAGCATCATCCTCATCAAAGAAAACCTGCATGTTATCGGCAATGTAATCGCTATAGCTATCGACACAGTTAAATTGTTTATCTTTGTCGTTATCTCGGATTGCAGCAACTCTAATGTTTAATAGTTTTGCAATATCCAAGTAGCGTTTAAAGCTTGTACCACCAACGGAGATGATATGTACATCATCTTTGTTAGGTGTTGAGCCGACAACGTTTTTGTAAAGTTGTTCAATAAGCATATATTCAGCATCTCCCTCCACTAGAATGACCTTGGGGGACATCACAAATTCTAAAATATTATTGTCAGGAGCTTTCATAAAGAACTTTGCGGTATCACGAGGTAGGTTTTTCAACAACAGGGGATCTGGAGACGTGCTATTCATGAAAACTGTTTTTCGAAGATCTAACCTTGTACTAATCAAACTACTATGAGTAGCAATGAAAATTTGTTTCGCTTCGGATTCAGAAATTAGATCTACAAGTTTCTTCATATTGGTATGACTGAGATGATTTTCGGGTTCCTCTAGAAGAAGAATATCTAGGTCTTGATCTGGGTTCCTTCGCTGTAGTGCAAACTCAGTTTTAATAAAACACTGACGGCCTGTACCTTTATTATCAAGAGGAACATCATCTTCAGTAATTGTTAGATCAGTTTCAAGGTTAGACTTTGAGCCAGATTTTACCGCAAATTGATAGTTATCTAGAGTATCATTAATAGACTTTAAGTTATTTTCCTTAAAGTTTTCTTTTTGCATCCTATAATCGTTTTGTAATCCAATCCTCTGGGGTTGTTCAACATGGGATTCATAAACTGTTTTAATATACTCTTTAGTCGCATATTCGTTATTTATTTGAGAGCTATCTAGAGTCAAGTATCTCAAAAATTTACGATAGCCAGTGTATGCTTCACCAGAAAAAGTGGAAAATCTTATTGAGTAATATTCAAAAGGAAAATTAGCCTCTGGTTGCGCTAGAACTTGTGCTATTTCATGACTAAAATCTTCATTAGGTTCACAGATTAGTTGAAGTCCATCAGACGAAACTCCATCTAGGTTATTTTTACCATTTAAAGAAGGATTGTTCTGTTCGTTTAGGTATACTTCAACAATGAGAGTAGGTAGATCTTCAAACTTCTTACCATTGGCTAGAAATTCCTGTATCACGCTAGTATTAAATAATTTCTCTAATCCAACAGTCTCAACTTTACTTCTACTTCCACTTAGCACTAATTCAATTGCCGTTAGAATTGTACTTTTCCCTGCCTCGTTGTCACCTATAAGTAGGTTTATCTCTGGGTCAAAGTTAACGCTGAATCTGTGAAATTTTTTGAAGTTTTGTAATTTTATTTTAGTTATTATTTTCATGCTTTCACTCTTTTCGGAACACTTATTAGGGAAAATGATGTCAGTTAGGTATCTCTAAGTCGAAGATATAAAGAGTTGTATCAGCTATATCAACTAATGTACATATTCAACCATCAAAAAAATTTGGTCAATTTATTGTAAAAGAAACGTGCACTAGATCTTGAGCTAAGGAGTTTGGGTACAAAAAAGCTAACTCTGTTCTCTCTGACGTACTTCTGATTGGAGCTGATATCCGTCAACCTTCATTGTTAAGATGATTCCATTGCTAACCTCTATGCGGTTCAAAGTCGTTTGCCATTTTGCTAGATACGCTTGTGTGGAAATGCTACATCAGGGGGAATCTGTGACGAGAGTCGGCACTATTTTTAAGCAGCTATAGGTCTCGTTAACTCAGAGAATTTGTTTAGGAGAGGTAAATTCTGGTTTCGCACTTGCGTGGGGATAATCGAAGCATCCGTTTACTATCATGTTTGTGTAATGTTTTCAGTACAGTGCTTGTGTTTATAGCCACTAATCTAATAAGTAATCATTAAAGGGAACAATAGTGGTGTTTATTGTCTACTTAATGGCGTTAACATCTAATATATTATAATTAGGCTTTCTTAAAGCATGGAGTAATTTATTGATTTTGTGTCTCTGAACATGGCAACCATGACGTGACTAGAACTTAGACACTAAAACTTAGACACTAAAACTTAGTTTCAGGTCATTCTAAATAAACACTTGAAAGCATATTAAAACTTTTAACATATGTTTTATAAATAATATTTCATTTACTTTAAATACAGTCAACGTTAGAATCGAGCTTTACCCCCACTAGGGGGTAGAAATTATTTTACCCCCTAGTGGGGGTAAAATAATTTGAAAATAATAGTTGACGAATGCGCTATCATGGTAATAAATACATAAAT
>NZ_WXWO01000080.1:0-4487 GCF_009904845.1 Vibrio sp. V38_P2S17PM301
TATTCATGATGACTCTCCATAATTATTTCAAATCATCTTAAGATTAAAGTTGAGTTTAAGGCCCAGTAAAACCTCAGGATTTATTGTAATAACCCACTTAAAAACCAATATATTTAGATAAGCACTTAATAAAAAAAGGCCCCATACAATTCAGATCAAAATGCCCCAGAAGAATTCTGGGGCAAATAATTTATGATCTTATAAACGAAAGAATGTCAGCGTTGATAGTTTCCGCGTTGATAGTTGGCATTCCATGAGAAAAGCCTTCATAGACCTTTAGCGTACCATTTGGTAGGAATTCTGCAGAGCGCACACCTGTATTTTTATACGGCACTATTTGATCGTCGTCACCATGCAAAACTAATACAGGCAAAGTGATACTTTTTAGATCTTCTGTAAAATCGGTTTGAGAGAAGGCAACAATTCCCTCATAGTGTGCTATCGCACTTCCCATCATACCTTGTCGCCACCAATTGGCTATCACCCCTTCATCTGGTTCAACGCCATCTCTGTTATACCCATAAAAAGGGCCAGATGGAACATCACGATAAAACTGAGCGCGATTGGCCTTTAACGCAGCTTGCAGACCATCAAACACATCTTTAGGAAGTCCACCTGGATTATTCTCGGATTTCACCATGATTGGTGGTACTGCGCTAATCAGGACAGCTTTGGACACTCGTTGTTCACCATGTCTTGCAATGTAGTGTGCGACTTCTCCCCCACCAGTTGAATGTCCGATGTGGACTACGTTTTGTAAATCGAGATGTTCAACCACTGCTAATACATCATCAGCGTAATGATCCATATCATTACCATCCCAAACCTGAGTCGATCTACCGTGCCCTCTGCGGTCATGGGCTACGACCCTGAACCCTTCCCCAAGGAAAAACAACATTTGTGCATCCCAATCATCTGAACTAAGTGGCCAGCCGTGGTGGAAAAAAATCACGGGTGCGTCACTCGGTCCCCAATCTTTGTAAAAAATCTCATTACCTTCACTGGTGGTTACGTATGGCATAATGTCAATCCTCACTCACTTTAGTTTTTTCATTAAGCAAAATCACTTTTTGCTTTATGGTGATTCACTTTAGCAACGAGACAAAGCAGGTTAATTGGTTCCTAAGGGAATTCGCGTTAGCCGTGCAAGCTTTGGGGATAACTCGCTGGTTGTAAATAATCACCCTTCCAAACAACCTCACTCGGTGTAAGTAAAATGTAACCTCACCATTAAATATTTGTAGCAACCAAGAAGCTACACCTAAACCATAGTTGAATGTCAATACCTGAGGTTGTTCTATTTTGTTATTAACGCATACCTAAAGTTAGGTTGACATTAAACCTAACTTAAAGCTTAGAGTTCATCCATCGACTATTGAGGTGGATGACAACAAGCTTTAATCATTAATTTGATCCTAAGTTCCATACACCTCTTCACATTTATTAATAAACCACGAATAGAGGTGCACAATGAGTAACCTTACTATACCGAAATCTTATACTCGAGAAGCCTTAGTAGATGTAATTCATGCACAGCGTGATGCATTTATACAACACCAAGTTACTAATCGAAAAGAGCGTATTGCAAAACTTAAAAAACTGAAAGCGGCAGTATTAACTAACCGAGATGCCATGAAAAAAGCTATCGACGAAGATTTTGGTCATAGGTCGCTTCACGAAACGGATATCTTGGAATTTTTTGGGGTTGTTCAATCCATAGATTACATGATCACAAACTTAAAAAGGTTTATGAAGAGAGAGTATCGTCATGTTGACCTATTCTTCCAGTCTGGAAAAGCATATGTCGACTATCAGCCCAAAGGGGTTGTGGGTATTATGTCCCCATGGAATTATCCTTTTGCATTGACACTGATACCTCTCGCCACCGCTTTGGCAGCTGGAAACAGAGCCATGATAAAACCTTCAGAACTAACCCCAAGAACGAGCGCGTTAATTAAGAAGATAATTGAAGAGTCATTTGATGAAAGTGAAGTGGCTGTGATTTTAGGTGGACCCGATGTAGGCGCAGAGTTTAGCCGTTTACCTTTTGACCACTTACTCTTTACGGGTAGCACACAGGTTGGTCATAAAATCATGCAGGCTGCGAGTGAAAACCTTGTACCATTAACGCTTGAACTCGGAGGTAAAAGTCCCGTTGTCATGGGGAAAGGACAGACAGATACGAAGGCAATCTCAAGATTAGTTTTTGGTAAATTGTCTAATGGAGGGCAAACATGTGTCGCACCAGACTATGCGCTGGTTCATGAGGATGACTTGGAAGATTTCATCAATGAATATTCATCTGTGGTACAGAAGTTTTATCCCAATGGGCCGACAAGCATCGATTACACCTCAATAGTGAGCGATGACCACTATAAACGCCTAAATAGTCTTCTTGAAGATGCTCATGAGAGCCGTACACGAATCATCAAAGTTGGCGTGTCTCCAGACAGTACAGATGAAAGAAAAAGAACTATTGCGCCAACGCTCGTAATTGCGCCTAACGAAAATTCGAAAATTATGAAAGAAGAAATTTTCGGTCCGATCCTTCCCGTTATACCCTATAAGACAATGCAAGAGGCCATTGACTACATCAACATCAGGCCTCGACCATTAGCCTTATACTATTTTGGTCAAAAAGATGCGGATTGCGAAACGTTATTAAGCAATACGACTTCTGGTAATGTCGGAATAAACAATACCCTGATGCATGTAGCACAAGACGACCTTCCTTTTGGGGGAATTGGGCCAAGTGGAATGGGGTCATATCATGGAATCGAGGGCTTTCGTTCTATGAGTCATGCAAAAGGAACATATGAACAAAGACGCTGGAACCTAGGAGATTTGCTTCATGCACCTTTTGGCAAGCTAGCTGATGCTGCCCTAAAGTTCACTTTTGGAAAAAGTAACTGACGAACTTTTTGATAAAGACACTTGGATGAAATCGGATATAGGATTATTCATGCTTTATCAAGTGTTCCCATGGTGTCAGATCATTCAGGTATCATGGGGATCCACCTTCTGTAAGACTGAGGGATAGCCTTAGAAAGAGGGAGCTTAAGTGAGACTGTCCTGATTTCTGTGTAATTGTCTAAGCTTAAGCCTTAAAAGGCTAAGGATAGACGACATGGATAAGGAAGCACTTGAAGCGTTTGCTCGTGAAGCTGCCAAATCAATCAAGACAGAATCCGATCTTGATGATTTCCGCAAAATGTTAACTAAGGTGACCGTCGAAACCGCGCTCAATGCTGAGCTTGATGATCACCTTGGCTACGAAAAGCACGCGACTAAACCCAGCTCAAACTCCCGTAATGGCTACTCATCTAAGTCGATTATCACTGATGATGGCGAGGTTCCTATTGATGTGCCGCGCGACCGAGAGGCGAGCTTTGAACCCAAGTTGGTTCGTAAGCACCAGACTCGATTCCAGTCCATGGATGACAAGATCTTAAGCCTGTACGCTAAAGGAATGACAACCAGGGAAATCGTCGCCACGTTGATATCTAAAGTCACGGACGCTGTTCTGGAGCAAGTTATCGAGTGGCAGTCTCGTCCTCTGGATGAGGTGTACCCTATTGTTTACCTTGACTGTATCGTGGTCAAAATCCGCCAGGATAAGCAAGTCATCAACAAGTCGGTTTATCTTGCACTCGGCGTCAATATGGATGGTCAGAAAGAGTTGCTCGGTATGTGGCTATCTGAAAACGAGGGCGCTAAGTTCTGGCTTAATGTACTGACGGAGCTACAAAATCGGGGCGTGAAAGACATCCTCATTGCTTGTGTCGATGGGCTGAAGGGTTTTCCTGACGCTATCAACACCGCCTTCCCTGAGACCCAAATCCAGCTCTGTATCGTCCATATGGTGCGTAACTCGATGAAATATGTGCCGTGGAAAGACTACAAGGCGGTCGCAGCTGATCTCAAGGCCATCTACCAGTCCAAGACCGAAGATGAAGCCTTGTTGGGGCTAGAAATGTTCTCTGATAAATGGGACGCCAAGTACCCTCAAATTAGCCGCTCTTGGACAGCTCATTGGGATAACCTCAATACCTTGTTTAATTACCCTGAGGACATCAGGAGAGCGATCTACACGACCAACGCCATCGAGTCTTTGAACAGTGTGATCAGAAAAGCCATCAAAAAACGTAAGCTGTTCCCAACGGATGAATCGGCAAGGAAAGTGATCTTCTTAGCGATCCAGGATGCTTCCAAGAAGTGGACGATGCCCATCAGAAACTGGCGACAAGCCCTGAATCGCTTTATGTGTACTAACTCAGACCTGATCTGACAGTTACCCACTTTTCGTCTCGGTGCCTGTCAGATTATACCTGGGCTAAATTCTTTTCAGCCCAGATTGATTTCCCATCCTCTAATGTTTCTATTGGCGTTCTGCCGCAGCACATTTTTCCTTGATGAGTACGATGATTGTTGTAGTAGTCCATCCATTCGTCCAGATCTTTCTGTAACTCTTCCATTGAACCATACAG
>NZ_WXWO01000101.1:0-4091 GCF_009904845.1 Vibrio sp. V38_P2S17PM301
ATTCCGCCAAGACAGTCACGTTTCCGCTTTATGCCCGTTACATTAAGACCGGAAACAAAATCACCGCCGGGCGGGCTGACGGGAGGCTAACATTTACGGTGAGTTACAAATAGCATGAGAGTTTTAGCTGCAATGTCACGGCTGCAACAGCAGAGAAGTGATATGAATATTTTCGTACGTATTCTAGTGAGCGTTTTTGTACTTATTGCCTTGAGTCCTGCGGCTTATGCCACGTGCAAAATCACCCAAGGACCAATTGAATTACCGGAAATGACCCTGTCAACGACCGTATCTGCTGGCAATGATTTACCGGTGGGAGGAGAGTTATTTTCAGTGGTTGGCGGGGTGTATGTAGACAAAGCTGCCCGGGTTGAATGTACCACCACCGGTCAGTTTTATTCTGGGTTCAAAGTGTCAAATATCCGGTATGGTATTGCCAGCGTCCAGCCAGGCACGAATGAAAACCAGCTGGTTTATAACACCATGCTCCCGGGAGTTGGTATCCATACCGCCAAAAACAAGACATGGGCAGATTGTTCATCAACAACTATTTGTTATTGGCCTCAAGTTGGATTAATGAGAGTAGCAGGTTACAGGTTCGTGAAAACCGGTCCCATCACGCCAGGTGTTATTGACCTGTCGACGATTCCGATAAGCCGCCATACGACGGGGCAGGTCGGTGCCATGGTGGAATATGGCGGTGTTCGCCTGAAAGGGACACTGCGGGTTACGGTTCCGACCTGTGTAATTCAGCCGGCAGATAAAAAGGTTAATCTGGGAACCTTTGATATCAACAGTGACTTCTCGGGAACAGACAACGCCACGGCCTGGGTAAATACCGGCGGTATCGTCCTGAATTGTCCCGCAGTCAGTGGTAGGCAGGTTTCCACTATAGAATGGAATGACCGTGATGGCTATACCAAGGTACCGGCACGAACGGCCAATACCTACACGATAGCATTTTCCCGAACCAGTAACACAATAGCGGACGCTGCCCGGGGCATTATCGCCATTGACAGTGCTTCTGCTGGGACAGCGTCCGGTGTCGGGATACAGCTTTCCAGCAAGCCCGGTACGGCAGGGATAATAAACCTTGATAGTGCACATGTCGCTAACCTTCCGCTGAATTCCGCCAAGACAGTCACGTTTCCGCTTTATGCCCGTTACATTAAGACCGGAAACAAAATCACCGCCGGGCGGGCTGACGGGAGGCTAACATTTACGGTGAGTTACAAATAGCATGAGAATTTTAGCTGCAATGTCACGGCTGCAACAGCAGAGAAGTGATATGAATATTTTCGTACGTATCCTTGTGAGCGTTTTTGTACTTATGGCTGTGAATTCTGCGGTCTATGCATCGTGTAGTATCACCCAAGGGTCAGGTGCATTACCGGAAATGACCCTGTCAACGACCGTATCTGCCGGCAATGATTTACCTGTAGGAGGGGTGTTATTCGCTGTACAGCCCGGACAGTACAGTATGGGAAGCCCAAATGGCTTCCTGGTTCAATGTACCACCACCGGTCAGTTTTATGTCGGGGACAAAGTATTAAATGTCCGATACGGTATTGCCAGTGTACAGCCAGGTACGAATGTACAAACCCGGGTTTATAACACCTCACTTCCGGGGGTGGGCGTCAGAACAGCGCGAGACTATACAATAACCGTAACAAACTGTTCGAATTTTAATATCTGTGGCTACCCCAATATTACCGAAAATACACTAACCAGGGCGTTAGGCTACACATTTATTAAAACCGGCCCCATCACGCCAGGTGCCATCGACCTGTCAACGATCCCGGTGGCCCGCAGTACAATGGGACAATACGGGGCAATGACGATATACGGCGGTGTTCGCCTGAAAGGGACACTGCGGGTCACAGTTCCGACCTGCACAATTCAGCAGGCAGATAAAAAGGTTAATCTGGGAACCTTTGATATCAACAGTGACTTCTCGGGAACAGACAACGCCACGGCCTGGGTAAATACCGGCGGTATCGTCCTGAACTGTCCCGCAGTCAGTGGTCGGCAGGTTTCCTATATCGAATGGGATAACCGTGATGGCTATACCAAGTTACCGGCACGAACGGCCAATACCTACACGATAGCATTTTCCCGAACCAGTAACACAATAGCGGACGCTGCCCGGGGCATTATCGCCATTGACAGTGCTTCTGCTGGGACAGCGTCCGGTGTCGGGATACAGCTTTCCAGCAAGCCCGGTACTGCAGGGATCATTAATCTTGATAGTGCACATGTCGCTAACCTTCCGCTGGATTCCGCCAAGACAGTCACGTTTCCGCTTTATGCCCGTTACATTAAGACCGGAAACAAAATCACCGCCGGGCGGGCTGACGGGAGGCTAACATTTACGGTGAGTTACAAATAGCATGAGAGTTTTAGCTGCAATGTCACGGCTGCAACAGCAGAGAAGTGATATGAATATTTTCGTACGTATCCTTGTGAGCGTTTTTGTACTTATTGCAGAGAGTTCTGTGGCTTATGCCACGTGTAGTATCACACAAGGGTCAAGTGCATTACCGGAAATGACCCTGTCAACGACCGTATCTGCTGGCAATGATTTACCTGTGAGTGGGGTGTTATTTAATGTGGCTCCCCGAAAATACAGCCTGGGAAGCCCAAGAGGCTTCTTGATTAACTATGCCTTATCAGCTTTCGGAACGGGGCATACTATCGAAACACCATTTTCTGAACAGTGCAGCAAGTTGTTTTTAGGTGTGATCTCTAAAATACGTATAAAGGTAAAAACTTATATGCATAAATTAACGAAATTCATTAGCCTCCGAACCATTATCATAGGTAGCATTCTGCTCTTTTTCTCTCTCTGGAGTACCGAATCATGAGATGCCAGCAGACTTTATGTGTACGTGGGAGAAACCCCAACTACACTTTCAAATGAACCAATTCAGGCTGTTATCTCTACACCACTCCGGATGTCACAGTGGACCTAGGGACATGGAAAGTTAACCACTTCACCGGAAAAGGGGCCGCCACCGATTGGAGGGATGCCAGCCTGGTACTGAGCAATTGCCTTTGTTTTCATGGCTATGATGCCAGTCATATCAAGGGGTATGGCACAGCCATTAGTTATAACTCGTCGTCAACCCTCAATCGCTGGCGTCTAACTTTATACCCCCAGAACGGAACCGTCGACATTGTAAATGGGATTATGTCCATTGACCGTGCCGTGCAGCATGCTGCCAGCGGAGTGGGTATTTAGTTAGGATACGGCTCTATAACTAGCGCTGCCAGTAATCTGGTTGATTTCAATATCAGTAAAGCAGGCATCATACCTGCCACAGGCGTAAGCGCTATCACCATTCCACTGGCGGCCCGTTATATTCAGACGGGAGAGAGGGTCACACCAGGGCGTGCGGACGGGAAGCTGACATTTACCATCAGGTATAGATAACTTCATCGAGGGACTATCTAAGACGTGAAAGCATGCTCCATGTTTATTATTCGTATAGGCTCCAGCAATTTCGTCCATTGTTTTTACTGTTGTAAAGAGCCTGATCGGCTCTCATGAACATCGTTTCTTCAGAATCCAACTGTGTTGTTGCACCTAAGCTAAGCGTAACTGTGGCGCCAGGCTCTCTCCATCGGGTTCGAACCATTCTTTTGTTAATCCTTGACAAAATGCGACGGAGGATTGGTTTCGATGTATCGAGAATGCAGGCAAATTCATCTCCACCAATTCGATAAACGCTATCTTCCCCAACCTCCTCTTGCAGCAGTGCGGCCACACGCTTAAGCACTGCATCGCCAAAGAGGTGTCCGTAGCTGTCATTGATCTGCTTAAAATTATCAATATCGATCAATACCAAGTTAAAAGGGAGTTTCTGTTCACATTGCCGTTCAATATCCTCATCAAATGCCCGGCGATTGAATACGCCAGTCAAAGGATCTACTCGAAGAGAAGAACGATACTGCTTCTCTATTTTCTCAAGACTTTTTTCTACAAACCAAGCTTGTGAAGACCCTGGCATAAGGCTTCTTTGAGTTCTGTTCTTATATAGCTCTAGGCGCCGTTCAACAAAGCGTAGTTCTTGCTTGAATATACGAAGTAG
>NZ_WXWO01000030.1:0-7790 GCF_009904845.1 Vibrio sp. V38_P2S17PM301
ATGTCGATACGGTAGGAAAAAACACCGGCAAGATACAAAGTTACATAAAGCACCAACTAGAACAGGATAAAATGGGAGAGCAATTGTCGATCCCGTATTCAGGTAGCCCGTTTACGGGCCGCAGGAAATAGTCATATGCAAATGTCAGATCACTACGCGCCTGCTAGGGCGCTGCCAGTAGGAGAGCCTTATAGGCGCATATGAAAAACCACCGGCTATGCCGGTGGATACTTTTTGTCGCTAAATAAATGATGAAAATAGGGAATAGATTGCTATCTTAGCTTTCGCTGGGCGTGTGATCAGGATGGTGATAATTTCGTCCACATAAGTTGATGAATGTCTACAGGAAGACAATGGAACTCTCTTTCGAATTATTGGCGATTTTATTTGTGGTGGCGGGCGCCGCCGGTTTTATTGATGCCATGGCCGGGGGCGGTGGCTTATTGACGCTGCCCGCTTTACTGGCGGCTGGCATTCCCCCGACTCAGGCGCTTGCGACCAACAAGCTGCAGAGCTCGTTCGGCAGTTTTTCGGCCAGTTGGTATTTTGTTCGCAATGGCATTGTCAGTCTGAAACAGATGCGACTGGCGATCGCCTGTACGTTTGTCGGATCCGCCGTGGGGGCGGAAGCGGTGCAATACATTGATGCATCGGTGCTGACTAGCTTAATTCCTTTGTTGTTGTTGGCCATCTCACTCTATTTTCTTCTCGCCCCGCAGACGCGGGCGAGTGGCGGAGAACCTAAATTACCGCAGGCACTGTTCGCCTTTTCTGTTGGGGGAGGAGTCGGTTTCTACGATGGTTTTTTTGGCCCGGGAACCGGTTCGATCTTTACCGTTTGTTTTGTGGTGATCGCACACTGCTCGCTGGTGGAAGCGACCGCCAGAACCAAGGTGCTGAACTTTACCTCCAACATTGCGGCTTTGCTGTTTTTCATTATGGCTGGGCTGCCGATCTGGGAGTTGGGGCTGGTGATGGCGGTCGGTGGATTTATCGGTGCCCGCCTTGGCGCCAAAGTGGTGGTGAGCAAAGGCCAGAAATGGATTCGGCCTTTGGTGATCACGATGTCGATGTTGATGGCAGCAAAACTGCTGTGGGAACAGCATCAGCAATGGTTGTTATCACTGTTTTAACCCGCTCGCTCTGGTAGCTTTTAGGCCTGACACACAGATGTATCGGACGATAGAGCGGCTTGAGTTGGGCAAAACTGAAGCAGTGCTCTGGAGCAATAGACAGGGCTTGGATGATGGAGAGTGGCACCAGTGCGGGGGCGACGCCAGCCAAGCCCAGTTGCGCCGTCGCAGTATAGGAATCCATTTCCATCAGAGGCTGAACACCCAGTTTGGCCAGTGCCGCTCGCTGGTAGCTGTTGGCCGGGTTGATCAGATCATTGGTCAGCAGTTGCTCCGGAATTGTCGTCAACGGGCGATGAAATACGACCATAAACGGTTCATCACACAGGTGAAAACTCAGCAACCCATGGTGCGCCGGCAGGTGGCCGGCACAAAAGCCGATGGTTGCCTTACCGGACTGCACGTTTTCAATGATCCTGGGGGTGTGATTTGTGGTCAAGGTGAGATGACGGTCGGTTTGCATATAACGTTGCAGTGCCGGGCCCAGATAACCGGCCAATAAGGTTTCCGAGCAGTCGATCCTCAGCAGGCTGTCGTCCTGCAATGATTGCTGATCGAATATCAGCCCACGCAGTTCATTAAAACTGGGGCCGATACTGTCGATCAGAGCGCAGGCGTCTGCTGTCAGTTTGATGTGCCGTCCACTCGGTTCGATCAGCTTTTTGCCCAGTCTCTGCTCCAGATTCGCAATTCGTTTACTGACGGCTGACTGGCTGATGTACAGTACACTGCCAGTGCGGCTCATGGTTTTTTCTTTGCTCAGCACCAGCAGCGTTTCAATGCCTTCAAGTAACATGCTTATCCATGAAAGTTGGGAATGGATGAAATAATCTACTCCACTTTCTTGCGCCTGAACAGCGTGCCGTGTTTTGCGGGGAGCATCAGTAGGGCAGCAAGGCGCTGACCGTAGTAGAACGCCGTTTTCAGATCGTTCGGGTGTACGTTGCCCTGTTCATCCGGGCTCGCCACCAACCCCAGACTGGATCCCGTTCGGTTGAGACCCGACGGGTCGGTAAACTGCGACGTATCCAGTCCGGCCCAGAGCATGCCATGCTGACAGGCCAGAGTGATGAATGCGAGCAGCGTTTGTTGCTGCTCGCCATTGATACTGCCTCCGGTGGTAAAGCCTCCCGCCAGCTTATCTTTCCACGCTTTGTTACTGTAGCAATCGCCGCTGGCATCCATAAACGCTTTGAACTGTGCGCTCGGTGAGCCCATGTAGGTTGGGCTGCCAAAAATAATTGCGTCACATTGGTTCAGGGTGTCAAGCAGTGCGGCGTTGTGATAACGCCCTTCGACAATCGTGTCCGGAACAATGCGGCACAGTTCCACGTCACAACCTGCGCTGGCGGCGCCTTCGGCGATATGACTGGCGACCAGACCAGTCATGCCATGCTGAGAAAAATACACGACGGCGGCTTTAGGGGGATTATTCATAATGATTACGCTCCGATGGTTTCTCACTGAGATACTCAATAAACTCCCACTCAATACCGTCGGCGTCGTAAAAGTAGATCCGCTTGCGAAACGCTTCCGAGACCGACATTGGGTTTTCCTGATAGCCCGCCGCCTGCAGGCGTTGCCGGACTTGACCCACATCACCGACCACCAGACCGATATGGTTGACGCCAATGTCATAGTAGGGCGTACGCTGTTGATAAGGTTGATCTTTGGGTTCTCGTTCCTGCAACGCCAGGTAGGAGTCCTCACTGCCGATGTGGCACCAGTGCTTGCTATTGAAGCCGCGGTGGCGAACCGCAAATTCAGGGATCGCCGTCTCAAGAAAACGAATGGTGTTGTCGATATTTTCGACCGTTAGATTGGCGTGCTCTACGTATGCTTTCATAGTCCTTCCTTAACCAGTCGCGTTTCGATCGCTTCCTGATAGGCATTGAGTGGGAACTGCCAGGCTAACCTGGCGCAGCTGTATGTCAGTTTGATGGTATGGTCGTCCTGGCTGAGTGCGGCTCGTTGCATCAGGTTCGGCCACGTTTGTGCCGGGGCGGGCAACCACGCCTGAGTGGTCAACTGGTTGCTGGTTGAAGCAAACGCCGCCACATAGGCCTGCCAGAAATAGTGTAGCCCTCTCTGTGGGTCACTCAGGTAGTGGCGAAGCGACATAAAGGCATCAAAACCTGTCACTCCATGCAGCAGCGTAAAATCGTCGCTGCCACGATACTGTTCTATTGTGATCCGGGCGACCTGTTCGACCGACAGGTCATAAGGAATGGTTGCGATGGCGGCGTACTGCTTGGCACTGATAATCTGGCGGACACGATCCACGATGATGCCTGGTGAAAATGCAAAGTCGTGATAGAGCGCGTAAGCGCGCTGAATGTGTTCTGACGCATCGTAATCGTAGCTACACTCTAGTTCGGTCAGCGGTTGATACTCAGTGGCCCAGTACGCCAGCGCGGCGGCGATTTCCTGGATATCTTCTGCTTCTAGTGCATAGGCGAGGCGGATGAGAGCGTGAAAAGCGGCCGCACTCACGCCAGCAATCAGCTCATCAAGGTGAGAATGCAGGGTTTGCGCCACCCCGAATGTTTCCAACTGCAACTGGTAGTGCTGCCTGAAACGGACAAATTGTTCAGGCTGGCCATAACGCAGCGGAGCGTCATCCTGGTGCGTTGCCAAGGGATCCAAACGTTGGCAATAGTGGTCGTAAAACGCCTGGATTCGTTCGGCTGAAGCTCCGCAACGTTCGAGCGCAATCAATGTCATTGAAAGATGATTGCTTAATTTTCCCTGATAATTCGGCGCAAAGGCCTGGTTAGCATTGAGAAGTGTTTGAGTGGTTTGGGAGACATTGCTCATGTCGCAACCTTTTTAGTAAAGTTATTTGTTTACTAAGTTAGTTGCGCATCTGATTAAGTAAATAAAAAACTTTACATAACTGGGTGAAGTTACGAAAAATGAGATTTATATAGAAAAAATTTGCAATAAAGTGAAATTTGCATAAAAAAACGGCGCTCTTGTGAGCGCCGTTAGCTAAATTATCAGCGGGGTTGTCTACAGTGACTCGGTAAAAGTACGTGCGATCACGTCGCGTTGCTGTTCAGGAGTCAGGGAATTGAAACGCACAGCGTAACCCGACACACGAATCGTCAACTGAGGGTACTTCTCAGGGTGTGCGACAGCGTCTTCCAGCGTTTCACGCTTCAGTACATTGACGTTCAGGTGCTGGCCACCTTCAATACGAGGAGCGGTTTCGATGGCGACTTCGCGGCTTTCGTAGTCACCCAGTTCGCTCAGAGCGACCACTTGATCGGCCTCGTAGCCACTGTTTGCCGCGACACAGCGCGCTTCGTTCTGCTCGCTGTCGAGCAACCAGATAGAGTTAAGCAGGTTGTCATTGGCGGCTTTTGTAATTTGGATACCTTGGATCATCACTATCTCCTGTTCTCATTGGGTACTTATTGGTGTTAATTTTCAAACTTTTGTTGAGCTAGGTATTATATAGCGAATAACCATGTTTATAATATTGATTTAAGTCAAAAGACAACCAAAAACATTAAATAAAGAAAGGTTAATTTTTTGTTCTGAATCAACAAAACTTTATATATCAATGATTGTCTGTTTGTGTGTGGATTTTTAAGAAGTATGTTCCAGTTTTAATTGTTGTAAATTTACTACATTATTGGTGCGGGTTAGGCACGACAATCAACAAAATGAATAAGTTATCAGAGAGAAATGAAAGCGAGACGTGATTAAATGACACAGTGGAAAAAACGGGTGGGAGAGAAGTTTATCGGCGCGCATGTTTCGGCCGCTGGTGGGGTCGATAAAGCGCCGATTCGGGCACACGAAATCGGAGCCAATGCATTTGCCTTGTTCACTAAAAATCAACGCCAATGGAAAGCGAAGCCGCTCGATATCGCCACGATTGAGGCCTTCAAGACCAATTGTGCCCGATTCGGTTTCTCTGCTGAGCAGATTTTGCCCCATGATTCCTATCTGATTAATCTCGGGGCTCCGGAAGAGGAGAAGCTCAACAAATCCCGCGCGGCTTTTGTCGACGAATTTGAACGTTGTCATCAACTGGGTCTGACGCTACTCAATTTTCACCCCGGCAGCCATCTCAATCAGATTTCCGAGCAAGAGTGCCTGGCGAAGATCGCAGAATCGATCAACATCGCCCATCGGTCGGTGCCCGAGGTGGTGGCGGTTATCGAGAATACGGCTGGGCAAGGGACCAACTTGGGCTGGCAGTTCGAGCATCTGGCGGAGATCATCGATCAGGTGGAGGATAAATCCCGGGTGGGCGTGTGTATTGATACGTGTCATACGTTTGCGGCGGGTTATGACCTGAGCAGCAAAGCGGCGTGTGAATCGACGTTCGCAAACTTTGAGCGAGTGGTGGGAATGCACTATTTGAGAGCAATGCACCTTAATGATTCAAAGATCCCGCTGTCTGGTCGGGTCGACCGACATCATTCACTGGGACTGGGGGAGATTGGTTGGGATTGTTTTGAGTATATTGCCAAAGACCAACGATTTGATGGTATCCCGTTGATTTTAGAGACAATCGATCCAAGTATCTGGCATCAAGAGATTCGTCAGTTGCGAGAGTTTTATCAATAAGTAAAAAAATAATTGGCTTTTTAAGCACTTGGCATCCATCTTTCATAATGTCACAGAAAGAAATACCCCATAAAAAAGGATGCCAAGATGTCTAAAGTTCCACCCGCAGTGTTTGCACGCCGAGTCATCGGTGCGGCGCGTCTTCCCCAACCCAATCGGCACATTCATGCTCACGGACATTTCCGTACCCCCCAGAGGAGTAAATAACGCCGCCGGATATTGTCACCGGCAGGACCGGTTTACGTTGTGCCCCACTACTTCGCATGATTCGAATCGGCGGCTCAGGGGCTTGTGCGTTGAGAGGCAGATTTGTATAGAATAGAGGCAAACTTTATCGGAGAGCCTCTATGACTAACTCATTGACCTGGCATGATGTTATTGGTAACGAAAAGCAGCAGGACTACTTTCAGCAAACTCTGGCGTTCGTAGAATCTGAACGGCACGCGGGCAAAGTGATCTTTCCACCAGCCAAAGATGTGTTTAATGCGTTTCGCTCCACTGAATTTGCTGACGTAAAAGTGGTGATTCTGGGTCAGGATCCATATCACGGGCCAAATCAGGCTCACGGGTTGTGTTTTTCCGTACTGCCCGGTGTGCGCACACCTCCTTCGTTGGTCAACATGTATAAAGAGCTGGCTCAGGATATCGATGGCTTTCAGATCCCGGCGCACGGCTATCTTCAAGCCTGGGCGGAGCAAGGTGTATTGCTGCTCAATACGGTGCTGACCGTTGAGCAGGGAAAAGCGCACTCCCATGCCCGTACTGGCTGGGAAACCTTTACCGACAAAGTGATTGAAGCGCTGAATCAGCATCAGCAAGGGGTGGTGTTTCTGTTGTGGGGTTCACACGCCCAGAAAAAAGGCCGTTTTATTGATCGCAACAAGCACCATGTCTTGGCGGCACCGCATCCATCCCCGCTTTCGGCGCACCGGGGTTTCTTCGGATGTGGCCATTTTTCTCAGACCAATTACCTGTTGATACAGCAAGGGAAAGCCCCAATCGACTGGCAAGTTCCATTGACAGTGGAGTGAGTGTTTTTCGACCAGTATCAAAGCGTGTTGCATCAATCTCTTATACACTTACAAAGCGTGGGTATTTAAGGAGAGATGCCATGATGATAGAGAGGATCCGCCGTGAGCATGGGTACATGATGCGACTGTTGGCGGTATTGCGCAAAAAAATAGCACTGCTGAAAGATGAGAAAGTGGTGAACTATAACCTGATTCGGGAGGTGGTCGACTATCTTGCCAACCATTCTGAGAAGGTGCATCACCCAAAAGAAGACATCCTGTATAACTACTATATGGAGAAATACGGTGCGACCCAGGACGTCCAAAATCTGGCAGAAGAGCATGTTGAACTGTCTCACCGGACGCATGAATTCTTGAATACCATCGACATGATACTCAACGATGCGATCGTGCCCCAGGATCTGTTTCTCAATCAGTTGGAAGAGTTCGTGGCAGCTCAACGGCGGCATCTGGATATGGAAGAACAATCGATTTTGCCACTGATCGCCAATACCTTCAGCACCGAAGACTGGCAGCAGGTGGAATCACAATGGTGTGTCAATGAAGATGACCCGGTGTTTGGGAACACCATCGCCGAGCAATATCAGGAGTTGGCGCTCAGAGTCAGGCAGACGGATCAAGAATCCGTCTGAGTCTCACTGGTTGGGAAAACGAAAAAGGCGCCAAACGGCGCCTTTTTCTATAAATCAATGTCTTCCAGGTCAGCTTCAAAGCCCATATCCATGAGCTCTTTTTGTAAGCGTTGTCGGTCTTTAATGGCTTCGATTTCCCGCCATTTACGTTTTACTGGCTTGGCGCGTCCTGCGCGGGCCCGCGGCATTTCCATTTCCAGATAATCGTCGAATTGAAAGCCTTCCATAAGCTCACCTCATTATCATTATTGTCCCTAAAACGGAGACTTCTTATTACCACATGTGGTTGAAGCGTAACCTTGATTTATTTCTCATTTGTTTCGTTTCGATGAAAGTTTTATGGGTTTTTGTATCGGTTTTCACAAATCTGATTTCTAAAAATGTATAAAAAATAGCCAAACAAATTAAGG
>NZ_WXWO01000045.1:0-3542 GCF_009904845.1 Vibrio sp. V38_P2S17PM301
ATCAAGTGAATTGTTATTCACAAAATGCAACTAAAGTATCTATAAACTACTAATTTAATGACTATTTTTGTAGTTAACCAATTATGTTGATTATGGAACTAATATCATTTGATTAATGATTTTGTTATTGATCATTTCTTGTCCTGAATATAATTTGTTACAAATCAGTTACAGATTTTATCGTTCAAAATGAAAGCAAGAATTGTATTTTTATTATCGTCATTGGTGTCTTTTTACGCCCTTTCGACACCCACTCCTAATGATGAAATGTTATTAAAGTCGCTTATTGAACGTGGCGTGATTTGTAGCGGATTGTCCTACGAGCAACAGCAAGAAGCCCTTCGGATATATCTTAATCAGAAAGCCAGAAATAAATTAAATCACAACAAGGATCTCAAGGTCGATGACGCGTCCAAAAAGGCGTGTATTGCACCTGACACAGAAGTCACTAACAACGAACCTTCTTAAAGCCTGCTTTAAGAAACCGTTGGCTATTCGGAAAACAAAAAATAATAAGGAAATATCAATGAAACCTATGAGGAAAACATTGCTCGCAACTGCAATGCTCACTCTTTTTAGCGTCAGTGGTTACGCGCAAACTCCAGCTGACATGGGGGTTGTTAACGAAGAGAAACTCATCGAAATGCTCGTTCGTAAGGGCGTTGTCGATGAGAATGCTTCCGACACAGCAAAGCGTGAAGCTCTGGATAACTATCTGGAAGCTAAAATCCGTTCAGGCTTCAAAGGAGACGCACAATTTGGCAAGAAAGCGCTGGAGAAGCGTGCCAAGGTGCTGAAATCGATTGAAAAGCACAAAGGACACCAACGTGCCAGCGTGTTTGCTCTGGACGTCAGTCAAAAACGTACCGACAAGGTTCTGGCCCTGTTGATCGACTTCCCTGATCTGCCTTGGGACGACAACAAGCTGACCAAAGAGCATACCGAAATGCTTTACGACAGCTATGAGCCACACCACTATCAGAATCTGCTGTTCTCAGGCGCCGGTTATGCTGGTCCGAACGGTGAAAATCTGATCTCGATGCGTCAATACTACGAAAGTGAATCTGGCGACAGCTACAGCGTTTCCGGTCAGGCCATGGGCTGGTACCGTGCAACCAAAAACGCGGCTTTCTACGGTGGTAACTCACCAACCACAGACAATGACATGAATGCTCAGGAGCTGGTGCGTGAAGCGCTGGATCAACTGGCACGTGACCCGAACATCAACCTGGCAGACTATGACGTTGAAGACCGCTACGACTACGACGGCGACGGCAATTATCGCGAGCCCGATGGTGTTATCGATCACCTGATGGTCTTCCACTCTTCTGTGGGTGAAGAAGCTGGTGGCGGCGTGCTGGGTGCAGACGCTATCTGGTCTCACCGTTTCAACCTTGGCCAATACCATGTACTGGAAGGCACCAAGAGTAATGTTCCGGGCCGGTTTAACGGTCAGTTTGCCGCGTTCGATTACACCATTCAGCCAATCGATGCTGCGGCAGGTGTGTGTGCGCACGAATACGGCCATGACTTAGGTCTGCCAGACGAATACGACACCCAATACACAGGTAAAGGCGAGCCGGTTTCTTACTGGTCAATCATGTCTTCCGGTAGCTGGGCTGGTCAGATCGGCGGTACACAACCAACTGCCTTCTCCTCTTGGGCAAAACAGTTCCTGCAAAACTCCATTGGCGGCCGTTGGATCAACGATGATCAAATTACCATCAATGAGCTGGACAAAGGCGACCGCGTTTTCACTCTGTTCCAAACGACCGATAATGATCGTCCGAACATGGTGAAAGTAGATCTGCCTCTGAAACGTATCGAAGGTCTGAAGCCGTATGAAGGACAATACTCCTTCTACTCAGACAAAGGCGATGATCTGAAAAACAGCATGTCACGCACCTTGTCTGTGCCTGCTGGCGGTAAAGTGACACTGAGCTTCAAAGCTTGGTATGAGATCGAGAAAGACTACGACTTCGCCCGAGTGAAGGTTAATGGTCAGGCGATCGCTGGTAACATCACCACAATGGACGACCCTTACAAAACAGGTCTGGTACCTGCAATTTCGGGTATTTCCGGTGGTTGGATCGATGCGGAATTCGATCTGAGCGAATGGGCAGGTCAGGATATCGAGCTGGCGTTTGACTACGTCACCGATGGTGGTCTGGCGATGGACGGTCTGTACATCGATAACATGGTACTGGATGTTGATGGTCAGGTTACTCCTGTTGACGACGCAGAAGCAGCTTCAACGTTTGCTTTCAACGGTTACCGCCTGACAGACGGCTACCACGAAGCGCCACACTACTACCTGCTGCAATGGCGTAGCCACAACGACGTCGACGAAGGTCTGGCAAACATCAAACGTTTCGGTCAGTTGATGTCGTTCGAACCCGGTCTGATCGTATGGTATGTCGACGAGTCGATGACAGACAACTGGGTGGGTCGTCACCCTGGTGAAGGCTGGCTGGGCGTAGTTGATGCGGATCAGAACGCGATGGTTTGGGCCAACAGTGGCGAAGCAGCGCAAACGCGTTACCAAATCCGTGATGCGGCCTTCTCGCTACAGGATCAGACACCAATGCGTTTGGTTAACGGCAGTGGTGATGTTCTGGAAGATGTCAGCCTGATTGGTACGGCGTCATTTGCAGACAACCAGGATTACTCGAACCCACAATCACCAGATTCCGGTCGTAAACTGACTGAGTTTGGTCTGGAAATCGAAGTGATCGACCAGGCTCCAAACAACGAGTACGGCGTTATCCGCGTTTCGAAAGCAGCCGACGACAACATTGCTCCAGAAGCGGGCTTTGAAGTGAAAGTTGACGGTCTGAGCGTCAAAGCATTCAACCATAGCGTTGACAAAGACGGTCAGTTGGTTAGCTACCTGTGGGATTTCGGCAACGGCCAAACCAGCGATGAAATGGCACCAGCCTGGTCTTACGCTGAAGCAGGAAGCTATCAGGTTTCTCTGACTGTTACGGACGACAAAGGCGCAACCGACACCATCAGCAAGCAGGTGACCGTTGAAACACCGAATGCGTTGCCTGAAGCGAGTGCTAAATACATCCACCTGGGCCGTTGGGTCACCATGTGGTCAACCAGCACAGACAGCGATGGCCGTATTGTGGACACTGAGTGGACGCTGCCAGGTGGTAAAGTGAAACGTGGACGTATCTTTACTTCCATCTTCCCAAGCTATGGCGAACATGAAGTTAAGCTAACCGTGATGGATAACGACGGTGCAACAGTAACGAAAACCATCGTTGTGGATCTGTAATTCCCCGATTATTCCCAAGTTCCATGGGAAGCTCCTGGCGCAACCTTCGGGTTGCGCCTTTTTTGTATAGAGAAAACCCCCAGCTAGGCTGGGGGTTCCGTAAAGCTTACAGCTATAAGTTAGTTATATAACCCCTTTCAATTTGATAAAAACGTCTTGTGGTCTGGCAACTGCAAGAGTTAATTAAGAATTGAAAGGGGGTCCCAATGGGGGACGAAAAGAGCTTAGCGCACACGCGATGGAATTGTAAATATCATGT
>NZ_WXWO01000084.1:0-3041 GCF_009904845.1 Vibrio sp. V38_P2S17PM301
TCTTCTGTGCCCACTTCGGAGCTCGCTTCACGCGATCAGTAAATACGTCATATGTACCTCCTACCCCCATGTAAAAGGCCTCTGGGTAGCTCTCTCTACACTTGTTTATAAAGTTCTCTTGTCTAGGAGAGCCAAGTGCCACCGTTACGACTTTCGCTTGGCTTTCCTTAATTCTGTTTATAAGCTCCGCTTCATCTTTAAAATAGCCATCGCAAGCATCCACAACGTTAACATTAAGCGCTTGTTTTAACTTATCAACGGTCTGTTGGTTAACCTCTGGTTTAGCACCAACGATAAATACAGGGACATTGAGCTGTGCAGACCCTTTCATTAGCTCCAGCCACAAATCACAGCCAGGAATTCTCGCACTTGGGCAGCCACGTTTGGACATGACTAAAGAAACCCCTGCACCATCTGGATAACGAATGCTCGCCGACTCTAGAATTCTTTTTACATCAGCCTGCTCGTAACTTGATACTATTTTTTCAGCATTTACGGCAACAGCAAAGCCACTAATAACATTTCCCTGATGTAAGATAGAGTCAACAGCATGATCCATGTTGTCGTATGCAGAGATATCTAGCCCACCAATTTTGCATGTTTTATTCATTTTCGTACTTCTTTTCTGTTTCTTGGGCGTTTCTATATTTGATTACTTTTGCAGGTACTCCACCAACAATTGCATAACTTGGGACGTCTTTTGTCACCAACGAGCACGCACCAACAATTGCACCCTTTCCAATGGTAATTCCATGCTTTATAACAGCATTTCTACCAACCCAAACATCATCTTCAATAACTGGTGGAAGACCAAACACATCCTCTTGATCAACCATCGGAATATCTAGTCTTTCATAACTATGTGTGCTGGAAAGAATTGCTACATTCGGCGCAATCATTACATTGTTGCCAATTGTGGCGCTTTGAATGAACACATTCTCATTGATACGAACGTTATGACCGATTTTTAACTCAGAGGCATTGGAGATGTAAATTCGATTCTCTAAGCGATTTTTAGAGTGTGCACTCACCACTTTTAACACTCTGCTCAAATACCAGCAACGAAGTTTGCTAAAAAGCGGTAAGTACCTAGAGTTAGGTAAGTTGTAGAAAAATAGATAGTAAATAACGAGCTTTAACTTTTTCATAGAGGTTCTTCGGCACTATATATCCATAATTTGAGAAGCTTTAGTAATGAAGATTATGTTTTCGTCTTCACCACCTTCTTTCATTAAGTTGTTTTCCACCACATCAAGCACGTAAGTTCGTCCAAGAAGCTCTAAAGCTTCAAAATGACAGGACGAGAATATTGAGAAGTGAGCTTTAGATGTACCAATTAACGTTAGCGTATCTTGATAAGCCTCTCTATCAATGACCTTAAAATTATTATTTTGAATCAGAGCTGAAAGCTTAGTGTGGTTTTGATGCTCTCGTGGATGAGGTCGATAAACAACGGTGTAATCTGGAAACTGTTCGATTAGACCGGTAACAAATTCAGAAACGTCTGTATAACAAATTCCCTGTCCAGTAAAAATAAAGAACTTATCGTTACCCACCTGTTTGAATATTTTCTTTTTTACCTCTTCACAAACTTGTGGCAACGCACCTTCAACTTCAATTTCCTCTTCCAGTACAAAGTTAGCTTCACGCATTTTTATTTGCCAAAAACTTGAATAGAGTTTTAGACGTTTAGGCAACATGCTGCTGCGCCATAACTCCACACCAGCATAATGATAAGAGGGGTGGTAAGGTGCCAAGAGACCGTGTTGATATTCGAGTGTCTTAATGCCTAATTCATTAGCTGCGCTAACTATTGCTGGCTTAGTGTATGCTGACACGACTTCAACATTCTGAACTCCAAGCCATTTCAGTAGTTTCTTATACGCCGCCTTCTTGCATTCGTAGTCTAATAAAATGACTTCTACTTGCTTCTGAGAGACACCATACTCTCGGATTAATAACTCAAAGAAACCCTCAGAGAGACTAGGAGTTCGAGAATACCAACCAAAACGTTTAATAAATAAAACGAATAACTTTACGATAAGGTTTTCAAAGATCACTCCACGCTTAAAGCATGTTAGGATTTTTGAACCTTCAAAATTTGAGCAATGATATAAAATACATAGCTTTTGTTGCTTTTCTGCGGAAACGAACTCGTCGTAAATTACGCCATCGCTTATTGATACACGAGAAAATGCACCAAAATAGGCCGTTCTCTTCTTGCTAAACCTAGCTCTAAATAAGTTGAGGAAGCTAAAAATTAGAGAAAGCAGCAATAACATATATGACTTTGATTTAAACTCCATATCCTCAACTGCTTTAGACAGAGTAATATGGCGAGTCATTTGGTATTTGAGTAAAGGCCAAACCTCAGCTTCGTTGCTAAGGTTGTTTTCAAGAATATGTGTTTCTATGACTTTATGCATTTTCTCGCTTCCTATTATGAACAAAAATAGCGTTGTTCGAAGTCAATATCCCTAGTAAAAAGAAAAGCAATAATCCTATCATATTTCCCATAATGGGTACCATCGAGCCAATCCCAACAAGCATCAAAAGTCCATTAATGCGAATCAATCTGACATGCACAACCTGGTCAACATAGCCATCTTTTTCAGCAAAAAACGGCTGAAAGATAAACCACATAACAAATATTATGCCAAGGCCATATTCTGCAATTAACGAAACGAAGAATAAGTCAAAAATAGGACCTTCAATTTGCCCTCCATAACCTATAATTGCTTTATCAACGTTAAAAAATGTATAAACATCAGTGTACATTTTGGACATCACTGTTCCATATGTACCAGGACCAGAACCAAATGGGAAGTTGTATTCGAAGATCTCCATTGCATAATAAAATATCTTATAACGCACATAGTCCTCGTTGAAGTTAGCTTGTACTGAATCACCAAAAACTAGCCATAGAATGGCTAAAACCGCAGGGGTAATAATAATTATAGCAATGGTTCCAATTATTCTAACCAATCCTTTATTCTTATACACAATGGTTATCCCATATACAAACAGGAGAATTAGGAGTT
>NZ_WXWO01000056.1:0-2696 GCF_009904845.1 Vibrio sp. V38_P2S17PM301
GAGGGATTCAGCACACGTGACATTTTTGGTTTGCATTGATTTCGGTGTTGAAGTGCCATGCGGTGGCTTGGTCATTGCGTGCTTCACCCCTTAACTGGGCGTTATGTTTCTACATGAGTAAGGTGTAATAATGAATATAGATACTGCGTCAGTTAGTATTGTGATAGCTACAGTTAGCATGTTCATTTCGTTTTATGTTATGTGGCGTGATCGACGGAAATTCATTGTACATGGTGAATACCTAGAGTCGTGGGAGCACATGGCTGATGGTGTTTATTTTAAGATTGTGAATAGTGGAAGACGTCCTGTTACTCTGCATAAAATAGAGTTTATATCCAAGAGTAAAGGTTCACAGGCATTGTTACTTACTAGATCGATATCAGAGTATAAAACGACGCCTTTTGAGGAAAAGGACTTGAGCTATCCATGCCTATCTGAAAGTCAGTTCTTCGAGTTCGCTCTGCATTCAAATAAGTTCGACTTCTCGGAATATGAGCTTAGTGACCTTACGTCGATAAACATTCATTCATCAACAAATGTTGTTAAGTGTAAAGAGCTTGCAAAGGTAATAAAGGCTAATCATAAGTACTTGAAGTAACAAACATAACAAGCAATTTAAGAGGGATTCACAACGCTCGGCATTTTTGCTTCTACTTCAAGTTTAGTGTTTATGGAACAATGCTTTAGGTTTGGGTGGCAGCGTTGTTCACCCCTTAATTGGGCGTTAACTGAATTAAACGATAATCATCATCAGGTAATAATGAAAAAACTATTTAATTTAAAGAAATGGCTTACTCTCGAAGATTGCGCAAAACGACTATCGTATATTTTTGAAGAAGACGTTTCCATAAAAGACATAGTGCAACTCTGTTTAGATGGTGAGTTGGACATTTGCTGGCTATTCCGCCATGGTTGGGCACAGGAAGCCGCCGAAAGTCACTCCCTTTTAGGCGCTTGGTTTATTGCCCCCCAAAATATACCAGTGCAGCCGAACAATAATAATTCGGTTGATTCACTGATGCACAATCACCTTTACGGTAAGCCCGTAGCAATGTACAGGATTGTTACTTTCTCGGAGCCATACAGAATCGAGGGGGCATACAAACTTAATATTGATACTGGGGTAATAAAAGATCACTTAATGTCTTTTATTACAGACAAACCAACGGAACTGGTGAGTTTAGAGGGTTGCCTCTTAACTGATTCATGTGGTCGATACATCTGTCCTGTTGAATTTGTTCCCTCTGAAGAAGGTGAGGCTGTATTTGCGCGATTGAACGAGCGTGCATACCCGACAGATAAGTTACCAGAGTTAGAAGAATTGGTAGTTCTTAGAGCGGATATTGAAAAGTTAGAGTGTAAATTGTCGGTGCATTCACCAAACGTACTCCGCACACCCGAAGAAACGCTGAAACAGACTCTAGGTATATTAGCTACATTGCTATCGCAGTCGAACGCAAAGTATAGAAAAGGTAATACTGCAAATTGTAGTCAAATCGCCAAAGAAGTTGAGTTGTTCGCTGCACGTATGGGCATTGATCTTGAAAGTAGCTCAAATTTAAATAGAGATATTTCGGCATCTTTAAAGTTTTTGGAAAATTGGCAGCCAAAGTAATTTTTGGCTAGCCACAGAATTTGTGCCCACGTGAAGAATAATTGTGTGACTATTTAATGGGAGTTGCACAATGAATAAAATCTTCAAATTTATAATGTTAGGCACTATTACGGCATTAAGTGTTAGTTTAACTATTGGTGTGTTAAATATTACGATCTTTGTGAACGTCGTCTGTTAGTTTCGTGGGTGAAAATTCAGTTAACAAACGCTTTAAGACGGATTCGCAACGCTCGGCTGTTTTGGTTTGAATCGGCTTAAGTGTTTACGGTGTAATAATTGAGTGCTGTGGATGTGTTGCTCACCACTTAAGCGGGCGTTAGTACGGGATTGGCATCAACGGTAAAAATTTCGGTGTTTATCAGTTCTGTTTTCTAGCTTTTCACCGGCTCAAATGTGCCTTTAACGTTCTTTCCGGTGGCACTATATGCGGAGCGTTTGCGTCGATTTCACCGTTTACGGTTTCTAACTTTGGGGCTATTTCGTTGGTGCGGTTTCTTTTGTGTTGTTGGCTTTTTAGCCTTCAATTCTGTACTTGGGTGTGGTTGTCAAAGTTCGGCGACCGAATCCTCTGCTAATTTGAAACTGGTCAAAATAGGGTAGTTTGGCGTATTTTTCTTCTAGCCAACTTGCGTTTTGAGGTTGAGTTTTAGTTTTGCAGTTGTCTGTTTGGCTTTAACGTTTTAGCCTATAGTTTCGTGCTATATTTCAATATCTTGGCGCAAACCAAAAGGTTTAGGTACAGCGTACTAACAAACAATTTAAGAGTGATTCGGCACGCGTGGCATTTTTACAATGCGTTGATTTTAGTGGTTAAGGTGGTATGCGGAAGCATCGTATTGCGTGCCTCACACCTTAATTGGGCGTTATGTGAAAGGAGGTAAAAATGGATGAAGCACGAGTGTTAAAATCCGGTGAAGTTATCACCGCTGAAGATTTGTATTTCATGGAAAACGTTGAGAGAACAGATTTTTGCTGTGATGAGTGCGAGGTACCGTTGGTTCCTTGCTCATACATAAAAGACTTCAACTTACGTAAACCTTACTTTAAAACGTTTCCTGATCGGAACCATAAATCATGGTGT
>NZ_WXWO01000104.1:0-102238 GCF_009904845.1 Vibrio sp. V38_P2S17PM301
ACATGATATTTACAATTCCATCGCGTGTGCGCTAAGCTCTTTTCGTCCCCCATTGGGACCCCCTTTCAATTCTTAATTAACTCTTGCAGTTGCCAGACCACAAGACGTTTTTATCAAATTGAAAGGGGTTATATAACTAACTTATAGCTGTAAGCTTTACGGAACCCCCAGCCTAGCTGGGGGTTTTCTCTATACAAAAAAAGCCCGCTCAGAGAGCGGGCAATGAGGTTGTCGTATAAGCCTAACATCGAGGCTTATTGTATTATTGGATTACGCCAGGCTTTGTTTCACCTTAGCGTGCAACTCCTGAACAGAAGTGACCGACGTTTTCGCATCAGCGGTGTGCGCCATGCAGGTCGCAAACGCGGCGTTCAACGTTGTGGTGTAGTTCACTTTCTCAGCCAATGCGCCGCGGCGCAGAACTTTCGAATCTTCAATAGCCTGACGACCAGCAGCCGTGTTGACAATGTAGGTGTATTCGTTGTTCTTGATCCGGTCAAGAATGTGTGGACGACCTTCGTGTACTTTGTTCACCAGACGTGGGTTGATACCCGCTTCGCCAAGAATCACGGCGGTACCGTGGGTTGCATCCAACTGGTAACCCAGCTTGACCAGCTTAGACGCCAGGTCAACCACACGCTCTTTGTCGCCTTCACGCACCGACAGAAGCGCACGACCACCTTCAGGGTAAACCGCGCCACAGCCAAGTTCCGCTTTTGCGTAAGCCTCAGCAAACGTCGTACCCACACCCATGACCTCACCGGTTGAGCGCATTTCAGGGCCCAATAGTGGGTCAACACCAGGGAATTTGTTGAATGGAAGCACCACTTCTTTCACTGAGTAGTATGGAGGAATGATCTCTTTGGTAAAGCCCTGAGACTCTAGAGATTGACCCGCCATTACACGCGCCGCGATTTTCGCTAGAGGTGCTCCAGTCGCTTTCGATACGAATGGTACCGTACGCGCAGCACGCGGGTTCACTTCGATGAGGTAAACGTCGTTGTCTTTCACCGCAAACTGCGTGTTCATCAAACCGCGTACACCCAGTTCGAACGCCAGCTTCTCAACTTGCTCACGCATCTTGTCCTGAATTTCCTGACTGAGCGTGTATGCAGGCAGTGAACATGCAGAATCACCGGAGTGGACACCCGCTTGTTCGATGTGCTCCATGATACCGCCAATCACCACGCGTTCGCCGTCACAGATAGCATCGATATCCACTTCCGTCGCATCATCCAGGAAACGGTCGAGAAGGACTGGCGACTCGTTGGATACACTGACCGCCTCGTTGAAATAGCGACGCAGATCTTGCTCGTCGTAAACGATTTCCATCGCACGGCCGCCCAGAACGTAAGACGGACGGACAACCAGTGGGAAACCGATATCTTTCGACTTCTCAATCGCCTGCTCCATCGTGGTGACTGTCGCGTTTTGCGGCTGAAGCAGACCCAGACGCTCAACGGCAGCCTGGAAGCGCTCACGGTCTTCCGCTCGGTCAATCGCATCAGGACTGGTACCTATGATTGGCACGCCTGCCGCTTCCAGGGCACGAGCCAGTTTCAGTGGTGTTTGACCACCATACTGAACAATCACACCTTTTGGTTTTTCAACGCGAGCGATAGACAGTACATCTTCCAGTGTGACGGGTTCGAAGTACAAGCGGTCAGACGTATCGTAGTCCGTCGATACGGTTTCAGGGTTACAGTTCACCATAATGGTTTCGTAACCGTCTTCGCGTAGCGCCAGTGACGCGTGTACACAACAGTAGTCGAATTCGATACCTTGGCCGATACGGTTTGGACCGCCGCCAAGAACCATGATCTTGTCTTTGTCAGTTGGGTTCGCTTCACACTCTTCATCGTAAGATGAGTACATGTAAGCTGTATCTGAAGAGAACTCAGCCGCACACGTATCCACACGTTTGTAAACCGGGTGAATATCGAACTGTTCACGCGCACGGCGGATTTCGCTCTCGGCCACACCCAGCAGTTTCGACAGGCGCGCATCTGAGAAACCTTTACGTTTCATCTGACGAAGTACTTCTTTAGTCAAACCCGCGTAACCGCCCGCTTTGACTTGCTCTTCCAGTTTCACCAGCTCTTCGATTTGCACCAGGAACCAGCGGTCGATTTGCGTCAGGTTGAACACACCATCGACTGACATCCCCGCACGGAATGCGTCCGCGATGTACCAGATACGCTCTGCACCCGCTTCTTTTAGCTCATGACGAATCTTAGTCAGTGCGTCTGGCGCTTCGAGATCCACCATTTCATCAAAGCCAGTCGCGCCCACTTCTAGGCCACGCAGCGCTTTGTGCAGAGATTCCTGCTGGTTACGGCCAATCGCCATCACCTCACCCACCGACTTCATCTGAGTAGTCAGACGGTCATTCGCACCCGCAAATTTCTCGAAGTTAAAACGAGGAATCTTAGTCACGACGTAGTCGATAGTTGGTTCGAATGATGCTGGCGTTGCACCGCCGGTGATGTCGTTCTGTAGCTCATCCAGGGTAAAACCCACCGCCAGTTTCGCGGCAATCTTCGCGATTGGGAAACCGGTGGCTTTTGAGGCCAGAGCAGACGAGCGAGATACACGTGGGTTCATCTCGATGATAACCATACGGCCATCTTTCGGGTTGATACCAAACTGTACGTTTGAACCACCGGTTTCTACACCGATTTCACGCAGCACCGCTAGCGATGCGTTACGCATCAGCTGGTATTCTTTGTCGGTCAGTGTTTGCGCTGGTGCCACTGTGATGGAGTCGCCGGTGTGGATACCCATTGGGTCAAAGTTCTCGATAGAACATACGATGATACAGTTGTCCGCTTTGTCGCGAACCACTTCCATCTCATACTCTTTCCAGCCGATCAGCGATTCATCGATAAGCAGTTCGTTGGTCGGAGACAAATCCAGACCACGGCGACAGATTTCTTCGAACTCTTCTTTGTTGTATGCGATACCGCCACCGGTACCACCCATAGTGAACGACGGACGGATGATGCAAGGGAAGCCAACCATGTCTAACACTTTGTAAGCTTCTTCCATGGTCTTCGCGGTATCGGCGCGAGGACACTCAAGGCCAATAGACTTCATCGCTTTATCGAAGCGAGAACGGTCTTCGGCTTTATCAATCGCGTCAGCCGTGGCACCAATCATCTCTACGCCGAACTCTTCAAGAACGCCGTGCTTCTCCAGATCCAGAGCACAGTTAAGCGCCGTCTGACCACCCATGGTTGGCAGTACCGCGTCCGGGCGCTCTTTCTCGATGATCTTGCGTACCACTTCCCACTGGATTGGTTCGATGTAGGTCGCATCCGCCATTTCCGGATCAGTCATGATGGTGGCAGGATTCGAGTTCACCAGAATAACCCGGTAGCCTTCTTCACGCAGGGCTTTACACGCTTGTGCGCCAGAGTAGTCAAACTCACAGGCCTGACCGATAACAATCGGACCAGCACCAAGAATAAGAATACTTTGAATGTCAGTACGTTTTGGCATTATCTACTACTCCAAAATTAAGCGCTGTGTTGTTTGATTAGTTCGATAAAGTGGTCGAAAAGCGGCGCCGCGTCATGTGGACCCGGGCTCGCTTCTGGGTGACCTTGGAAGCTGAATGCTGGCTTATCAGTACGGTGGATACCTTGTAGCGAGCCATCAAATAGCGAGACGTGAGTAGCACGTAGATTTTCCGGCAACGTTGCTTCATCAGCGGCAAAACCATGGTTTTGCGAAGTAATCATCACAACGTTGCGATCTAAGTCTTTCACTGGGTGGTTAGCACCATGGTGACCAAATTTCATCTTCACCGTTTTGGCCCCCGACGCCAGCGCCAGAATTTGGTGTCCTAAACAGATACCGAAAACCGGCAGGCCTTTATCAAGGAATGCTTTGGTTGCTTCAATCGCGTAAGTACATGGCTCTGGGTCACCTGGGCCGTTTGACAGGAAAACACCGTCAGGGTTGAGGGCCAGAACGTCGTCTGCTGAAGTTTCAGCAGGCACCACCGTCAGGCGGCAGCCGCGGTCAACCAACATGCGCAGGATGTTGCGTTTTGCACCGAAGTCGTACGCCACAACGTGGTAGGGCAAGTCGCTGTCGTTTTTCGCTTCTGGAAGTCCACCCTCGAGCGTCCACGAGCCCTGTTTCCATTGATACGCTTCTTTTGTTGTAACTTCTTTCGCAAGGTCCATACCTTTCAGGCCGGGGAATTCTTTTGCTTTGGCCAGCGCCAGAGCTTCGTCCAGATTGTCACCGGCCATGATGCAGCCGTTTTGTGCGCCTTTCTCACGCAGAATGCGAGTCAGCTTACGCGTATCAATATCTGCGATGCCAACGATGTTCTGTGATTTAAGGTAATCAGAAAGGGATTGTTCACTGCGGAAGTTGGAAGCGATGAGGGGGAGATCGCGAATCACAAGGCCTTGTGCATGGATGGAAGAGGATTCTTCGTCTTCGGCGTTGGTGCCGGTATTGCCAATGTGAGGATAAGTAAGAGTAACGATTTGCTGAGAATAGGAAGGATCAGTGAGGATTTCTTGGTACCCCGTCATCGAGGTATTAAAAACGACTTCACCAACGGACGTGCCATCTGCTCCAATGGAAACTCCGTGGAACACTGTCCCATCTTCTAGGACTAACAGTGCTGACTTACTCAAGACAACCTCCAAGAATAAAAATGCATAAATTATAAATTAAACTGCAACTTTGCCTTCCTTAACGCCGTAAAATAGCTCTTTCGAGGAATTCAGACAAATTGGCGGTATTCTAAAGACGCATATGAGCCGTGTCAATGTTCACTCAAAAATAAAATTTACTTTTTCAGACACACGGGTAAAAACAGGAACAAAACGCTTAAAAAGAGATGTTTTGTTCAATGGTTATGCGAATTGAATAAGCAAAGTTTAAATTAACTTCCTCCAGCAATCAAAACAATCCGGCAAAATCTTTACACAAAAACGCAAACGTTAATCACCACCAGAACAGTGCATTTTTTAGCAACCAAAACCAAAAAACCACTCAAAAACAACAAAACTAACACAAAACACGTTCATTTTTCGCGCATTAAGGCAAGTTAATTTATTCGGTCACAGGAGTCTAAATACAAAAAGCCGGCTTACGCCGGCGAATAATTATGTATTAAAGCTCATTGAGGTTGAGCACATCCGTCATGGTATAAAAACCCGCGGGTTTACTGTTCAGCCACACCGCAGCTTTGACAGCGCCGTTTGCAAAAGTCATCCGATCGGTCGCTTTGTGAGTGATCTCCACTCGTTCACCAATATCCGCAAACATGGCTGTATGTTCACCGACGATATCACCGGCACGGATAGTGGCGAAACCGATTTCATCACGAGTACGCTCACCAGTGATCCCTTCACGGGCATACACCGCCACATCGTTCAGCTTGTTTCCCATTGCCTCGGCAATGGCTTCACCCATACCAATCGCCGTTCCAGAAGGAGCATCCACTTTATGCCGATGGTGCGCTTCAACGATTTCGATGTCACAATAGTCGCCCATCACCTTGGCTGCCTTCTCCAGCAGCTTGAAGACTAGGTTAACCCCAACCGAATAGTTGGGCGCCATCACCACTGGTACAGTCTTGGCGGCTTCGTCAATGCGCGCCCGCTCCTCGTCACTGAAACCTGTGGTACCAATAACCAGCTTCTTAGCGTGCTTACGACACAGCTCCAGATTCGCCAACGTACTGGCAGGGGCAGTAAAATCGATGATCACATCAAACTGATCAATCACTTTTTCCAAATCATCAACCAGAGCGATCTCCAGCTTACCTTCACCACACAACTCGCCCACGTCTACACCAACCAGTGAAGATTCCGGACGCTCGGAGCCTGCACCAAATCGGGCTTGCTGATTCTGTAAAGTCGCTTTCACCAGATTGCGTCCCATGCGTCCTGCCGCACCTGCAATCGCAATTTTTACCATTGCTTTGTTCTCCGTTCTTTTCTGCCCGGCTGATCCTCATCAGACGGTGTGTCTCTGTTGCCTTAAAACTAACAATATTCGCTGTGGGTGACCAGCGCTTATGAGAACTCTTTTAATACCTGCTCTAGGACCGGCACATTTGCCTCCGGAAAGGTGTAGTTCGCCAGCTCTGCCACATCAATCCAACGCCCTTCCTGTCCCTCTTTACCAAACGGTTGATGGTCGAACTCGGTCACCGTCATAAAATCGAACTTGAGTGACTTATCCGGATAATCGTATTCGAGGTGTACGTAAGGCGCCAGTTGCGTCGACTCAATCCCGATTTCTTCATGCAGCTCACGGATCAGCGCCTGTTCAATGCTTTCGCCCACTTCGACTTTGCCTCCCGGGAATTCCCAGAAGCCACCTTTGTGCTTGTCGCTTGGGCGTTTGGTAATAAAAATCTGTGACTTATCTGAATTGAAAATAATCCCGGCCACAATATGAATGCGTTTCATTGTTCTCTTCCTACTTCCCACGCCACTTATGCGCAGATTTTACTTAAAAAAAGAGCCGCTCAACGCGACTCTTTTTAACAGGCAAACCGCCCGGTAATTAAGCAATTTTACCGTGGCACTGTTTGTATTTTTTACCGCTGCCGCACGGGCAAGGCTCATTACGACCCACTTTACGCTCATCACGCACCATAGGTTGATGCGCCCCCGACTCTTCTTCACCGTCGGAGAGCGGGTTTTCCGCCGCAGCGTGTTGCGCCTGAGCACGACGAGCGGCTTCTTCTGCCTGCGCCTGACGCTGAGCTTCCATCCGCTCAACTTCTTCCTGTTGCTGTACACGTACTTTCGACAGGATGGCAATCACATCAAACTTGAGTGAATCCAGCAAGCCCTCGAACAGTTCAAACGATTCACGTTTGTACTCCTGTTTCGGGTTCTTTTGCGCGTAACCACGCAGGTGGATCCCCTGACGCAGATGATCCATCGCCGCCAGATGCTCTTTCCACAAGGTATCGAGCGTTTGCAGCATCACCGATTTTTCGAAGTTGCGCAGGACAGTTTCACCTACGGTCTCTTCTTTGGCTTTGTAAACCGTAACAGCCGCATCGATGATTTTCTCACGCAACGCTTCTTCGTACAGTTTGTCGTCTTCTTCCAGCCATTGTTTAATTGGCAGATCCAAATCGAAGTCGTTACGTAAACGCTCTTGCAAACCTTCCACTTCCCACATGTCTTCCAGAGACTGAGGTGGGATGTATTCGTCGATCACCGACGTGAACACATCGAGGCGGTTCTGTTCAATCATGTCACTGATGTCATCAACGCTCATCAGTTCATCGCGCAGCTCATAAACCACTTTACGCTGGTCATTGGCGACATCGTCAAATTCAAGCAGCTGTTTACGGATATCGAAGTTGCGACCTTCCACTTTACGCTGGGCTTTTTCAATCGAACGCGACAGCATCTTGGATTCGATCGCTTCACCTTCATCCATACCACTTTGGATCAAGCTCGCCATCCGGTCTGAGGTAAAAATCCGCAGCAGGGAGTCTTCCATCGACAGGTAGAAGCGAGACGAACCGGCGTCCCCCTGACGACCAGAACGACCACGTAACTGGTTATCGATACGACGTGATTCATGGCGTTCAGTACCAATAATATGCAAACCGCCCGCTTCCAGCACTTGATCGTGCACCTGACGCCATTCAGCTTTGATGGCATCAATCTGTTCCTGAGTCGGGTTCTCCATTGACTCCACTTTGACCTGCCAGCTACCACCCAGCACGATATCGGTACCACGACCCGCCATGTTGGTGGCAATGGTCACCGAGCCCGGTTTCCCCGCTTCTGCGACGATTTCTGCTTCTTTTTCGTGGAATTTGGCGTTGAGTACGTTGTGCTTAATTTTGGCTTTCTTCAACGCGTTAGACAGCAACTCTGATTTTTCAATCGATACCGTACCCACCAGTACTGGCTGGCCTTTCGCCACGCGCTCTTTGATGTCTTCAATGATCGCCGCGAATTTTTCCCCTTCGGTGCGGTAAACCACATCAGGCATATCGTTGCGGATCATCGGTCTGTTGGTTGGAATCACCACAGTTTCCAAGCCGTAAATCGACTGGAATTCGAACGCTTCCGTGTCCGCCGTCCCTGTCATACCCGACAGCTTCTCGTACAGACGGAAGTAGTTCTGGAAAGTGATGGAGGCCAGTGTCTGGTTTTCGTTTTGGATCTTGACGCCTTCTTTGGCTTCGACTGCCTGATGAAGACCTTCAGACCAACGACGGCCCGGCATAGTACGACCGGTGTGTTCATCCACGATCACCACTTCGCCTTCGTCTGTCACGATGTAGTCAACGTTGCGCTCAAACAACACGTGGGCACGCAGCGCCGCGTTCACATGGTGCAGCAAGCTGATGTTGGTTGGTGAGTAGAGCGTATCCCCCTCTTCCATCAAACCGTTTTTGACCAGCAGTTCTTCAACAAACTCCTGACCAGTCTCAGTCAGATGAACCTGTTTCGACTTTTCATCCACGGTGTAGTGACCATCACCGCGGTACTCTTCTGAATCCTCTTTATCTTGCTTCTGCAGATGTGGGATCAGTGTATTGATTCGGGTGTAGAGTTCTGAGCTGTCTTCAGCAGGACCAGAGATGATCAGTGGCGTACGCGCTTCATCGATCAGGATGGAGTCCACCTCATCGACAATCGCAAAGAAGCGATCGCGCTGAACACGGTCTTCACTACGAAACGCCATGTTATCGCGCAGGTAGTCAAAACCAAATTCGTTATTTGTTCCGTATAAAATATCCGCTTGATACGCTGCTTTTTTCTCATGCGGCGGCATGTTCGGCACGTTGACGCCAACGGTCATACCCAGGAATTCAAACAGCGCACGGTTAGTCTCAGCATCACGCTTGGCAAGGTAATCGTTCACCGTGACAACGTGAACGCCTTTACCTGGCAGTGCATTCAAGTAAGCTGGCAAAGTGGCCGTCAGCGTTTTACCTTCACCGGTACGCATCTCAGCAATTTGGCCTGCGTTCAACACCATACCACCAATCATCTGCACGTCGAAGTGGCGCATGCCAAAAACACGTTTCGATGCCTCACGAACGGTAGCAAAAGCTTCTGGTAGAAGTTGGTCGAGTGTTTCACCCTTTTCCAGGCGCTCACGGAACTCAACGGTTTTCGCTTTCAGCTCGTCATCAGACAGAGCTTCAAAACTCGGCTCGTAATTATTGATCTCTTTTACAATCTTTCTAAGGCGACGCAATGTACGGTCATTACGGCTACCAATTACTTTTGTCAGTAGCTTAGTTATCATTTGCTATGAATCTCTCTTTCTTAGACCTTCCCTAGGTCTACTTTTTTGCCTTCAGTCTCTACCAGTCTTGAACTAAGAATACTGAGATAAATCATGTATCACATGAGATATTGTGATGAGAATACTGTATTTCAAGGCAAAAGTTACAATTTGCGGCCGTTAGTTTAAGGAATTTTTCCGCAAACAACCATCATCAAGGCCATTTGTTTGAAGCGGACTTATTTTTTATCAATTATTTGATGAACAATTGGTCACTGACGCCCCTATCTTCTGGGCAAAGCTTGGATTACACTAACTGTAAATCGAAGTTTAGATTGCAATGATGAGAGACCACCGCCCTACTTCCACCGACACCATTCTGGCGAAATCCAAAATGAGCCAGCTACAGGCGCATGCAGAAGAGATCCTGGCGATCAACCGGATCCTCCAATCTCTGTTGCCTGCCAACGCGGCGGATCATTGCCGGGTAGCAAACCTGAAAGACAGTGTGCTGGTGCTTGAAGTCGCCAGTGCAGCGATCAAAATGAAGCTTGACCGCGATCGGCTGCATTTATTGAACCAGCTGCGCCATCAGGGTTACGCTCGTCTGATCAGTATAGAGATCAGGATCAATCCGGATCTCTACCGAGTCAGAAGCATCGCAGAAGAGAAGCAGAGTGCTCCGCCCAGACCGCCGATTTCAGACTGTGCGGCCGCTTATCTGCGTACTATTGCGCAAAATGCGCCGGACAAAATCAAACAGCGCCTGGAAAATATCGCCAAACTGTCACGCAAATAAACCATCAGTATTGCCCAAATCACAAAATTCGGATGTAAAAAAACCAGACCTCAGGTCTGGTTTTTTTATAATCTATTTTGCCGTTACGCCAGAACCATATTTGGCTCTGCAAACGCAACTGGAGAACCCGCTTCTTCTTCAAACGTTGCCCATTCCCATGCTTCCTGATCCGCCAGTACCGCACGCAGCAACTGGTTATTCAGACCATGACCGGATTTAAAGGCACGGAATTCACCCACGATCGCATGACCACACATGTAAAGGTCACCAATCGCATCCAGCACTTTATGGGTTACAAACTCGTTTTCAAAACGCAGGCCGTCTTCGTTCAGAATACGGTAATCGTCCAATACGATCGCGTTATCGAAGCTGCCGCCCAAGCACAAATTCTGTGCCTGAAGGTATTCGATATCACGCATAAAGCCGAACGTACGAGCGCGAGAGATCTCTTTCACAAACCCTTGTGAAGAGAAGTCGAAGCGCAGGTGCTGCTCGTCAGAGTCGATCGCCGGATGGCTGAACTCAATTTCGAAGTCCATACGGAAACCGTTGAACGGTACCAATTCAGCCCACTTGTCGCCATCTTCGATGCGCACTGGCTTTTTAATACGGATAAAACGTTTAGGTACGTTCAACGTTTCAATACCGGCTTGCTGAAGCAGGAACACAAACGGGCTCGCGCTACCGTCCATGATTGGGATCTCCGGCGCATCCACTTCGATGACGACGTTATCGATCCCCATTCCTGCCAAAGCCGCGTTCAAGTGCTCAACAGTCGAGATGCGCACGCCTTCGTCATTGACCAAAGCGGTACACAGCATAGTATCGCGTACAGATTCTGCGTTCGCCGGGAAATCAACCGGTGGATTGAGATCGGTACGACGGTACACAACCCCAGTGTTTGCAGCGGCAGGGCGAAGAGTAAGCGTGACTTTACGACCAGAGTGGAGACCCACACCAGTTGTTTTCACTATTTCTTTCAGAGTACGTTGTCTGATCATCTACTTGCCTCTATATAAGTGCTACAAACCACGGCCGATGATGCCATTGACCGGGTATGCTACCATAATTTTGAACAGTGTCAAATTATGATGATTTCTTAATCAGCCTGACGACGCAAGAATGCTGGTATATCCAAGTAACCACTTTCCTTCTCAGCTTTCGGTGCGGCTGCCTGATTAGACGAGCTCGATGCCGCTGGCTGGCTGACTTGTGGTTTTTCCTGCTGCAAAGGTTGTGCCGGCTTCTCTTCCACTTTGGCTGCAGGTTGCTGAGGAACAACTGGTGCAGTTTGCTGTGGTTGAGCAACTGGTGCGACTTTTGCCTTACCGCCAGCCACCAAAGTGATGTCTGGTTTTTTCTCGTTGCCGATACCCGTGGCGACCACGGTGACGCGGATTTCTTCCGTCATATCAGGATCCAACGATGTACCGATAACCACTGTTGCATTGTCAGATGCGAAGGCTTTCACTGTGTTACCCACAGTTTCAAACTCATCCAGACGCATATCCAGACCCGCCGTGATGTTAACCAGCACACCACGAGCGCCTGCCAGATCGATGTCTTCCAGTAGCGGGCTGGAGATAGCGGTTTCTGCCGCTTCTTCAGCACGGTCTTCGCCTTTCGCGACACCGCTGCCCATCATGGCGTGACCCATTTCCGACATCACAGTACGAACGTCAGCAAAGTCGACGTTGATCATGCCAGGACGAGTAATCAACTCAGCAATACCCTGAACAGCATTTTTCAGTACATCATTCGCGCTGGCAAAGGCTTCAAGCAGAGTGACGCCGCGACCCAGTACTTTCAGAAGCTTCTCGTTTGGAATCGTAATCAGAGAGTCCACATGTTTAGACAGCTCTTCGATCCCCTGCTCGGCAAAAGCAAGACGCTTTTTACCTTCAAAGCTGAAAGGCTTGGTCACCACTGCGACAGTCAGAACACCCAGTTCTTTTGCCACTTCTGCGATAACAGGAGCAGCACCAGTACCAGTACCACCGCCCATACCCGCTGCGATAAATACCATATCGGCACCGGTCAGCACTTCTTTAATGCGATCGCGATCTTCGAGAGCGGCTTCACGCCCGACTTGAGGGTTAGCGCCCGCACCCAGACCTTTAGTGATGTTGCCACCAATCTGAATCACTGTGTTTACGCTTGTTTTACGAAGTGCTTGTGCATCCGTGTTAACACTGATGAATTCCACACCTTCGATGGACTCACGCACCATGTGTTCGACAGCGTTACCGCCGCCACCACCTACTCCAACGACTTTAATTACTGCATCGTCAGACATTTCCATCATCGGTTCAAACATGTGTTATCTCCGCCTTTCCTGCTGCTCAGGTTAAAATTCTTTCTGTATCCAGTTACGCAAACGACCTAACAATCCCGACATGGACTGGCGCTTCGGCTCGTTATACTCGGTATCGTCGTTAATTCGACTGTCTCTTGCGTAATGAAGTAAACCAACTGCCGTAGAATGGTACGGCTCCTTTACATAATCTGTGAGCCCGCTCACTTCCAGTGGCTTGCCGACTCTGACTTGGTTGCGGAATACCCGTTCCGCACACTCGACCAAACCTTCAATTTGTGCCGCCCCGCCGGTGAGCACAATCCCTGCTGCCAAATGGTGTTTAATGCCATCCTCACGCAGTTTTTCTTGAACAGTATCGATCGTCTGATTAACCAGTCCCATAAGTTCAGTGTAGCGAGGTTCAATTACCTCAGACAAGGTTTGTCTTTGTAAACTGCGCGACGGGCGACCGCCAACACTAGGAACGTTAACCGTATCATCCTTGCTGACCAGCTCACTAAGAGCACAGCCATATTTTACTTTGATCTCTTCTGCATCGCTGACCGGAGTACCAAACGCAAACGCGATGTCACTGGTCACGGCGTTACCCGCATAAGAGAATACTTCGGTGTGGCGCAGCGCGCCGCCAGTCCAGATGGACACATCCATCGTACCCGCGCCAATATCGACGACGCAGACACCCAACTCACGTTCATCTTCGGTAATCACGGCGTTGCTAGACGCCAGGCCCGAATAGACCAGTTGTTCCACTTTCAGACCGCAACGTTCAACCGCTTTGATGATATTCCGTGCCATGTCATTGTGGCATGATATCAGGTGAACACTCACTTCCATCCGAACCCCAGACAAACCAAGCGGATTTTTGATCCCTTCCTGATAGTCTATGGTAAATTCCTGCGGGATCACGTGAAGAATGCGTTGTTCATCCCCAATTTTGATCGATTTCGCAGTATGAATGGCGCGATCCATATCATCCTGAGAAACTTCTTCCTCAGAAATGGTGCCCATGCCTTTTTCAATCCGGCTCGCGATATGGCGGCCGGAGAGAGAAATAAACACATTGCTGATGCTGCATTCTGCCATCAACTCAGCCTGGTCAATGGCACGCTGAACCGACTTCACGACCGATTCCAGATCGTTGACGCCGCCTTTGTCCATCCCACGTGATGGGCTGGTACCGGCACCAATAATGTTGATCTGACCATCAGGGAGCAGTTCACCGACCAGAGCTGATACGGTTGCAGTGCCTATATCGAGACCAACAATAATGCTGTCATCTGCAGTCTTAGTCATCTGAGTTCTCTTGTGCTTACTCTTCTTTCGGGAACCAACCAACGGCGGCTCCGGTATCGTACCTGAGGTCGACGTAGCTGACTTTTTCAGCCTCGCTACCTAATTTCTTATACAGGAATAAAAAACGTTCGATCCTTTCTTCGAGCGATTCTTTGCCCAATTCCAGACGAATGCCATTCTCCAATATGATTTGCCAGGCTCGGCGTTCGTTTAATACTAACGAGCTGATGTTCAGCCCCAGAGTTTGAAAACGCGGCTCGATATCTTTCCAGACCGAGAGAACTTCTTCACTGGATCCCTGCGGACCGTAAAGTTTCACTCGCTCCTCTTTCAGTTTACCGACATCGCCGTTAAACACCTGACCTTTGTCATTCAGCAGTGCGGTCCCATTCCATATCGCGGCCGGGTGATTCTCCGTCAAAAACACTTTGATGGTATCAGGCCACTGTTTACGAATGGAAGCATGCGCAACCCAAGGGATGGTTTGTACGGTATTCTGCAGTCCATCGATATCTTCCGACATAAATGTTCCGATGTGATCCAGCTTCGCGAACGCGCGCTGGACATCCTGAGCCGTGACGTATTCCAAATCGCCTTGTAACACAATCTTAGACAGGGGTAATCGTTGATCGTCCCACATCCATGACAGTGTTGAATAGAGCATTGAGCCAATCAACAACAAAACCACCAGCAGAAAACAGCCGCCTGTGGCATGTTGTCTGACTAGTGGATAATTGGGTAACCAACGGCCTTCATTTAAAGCACTTTTAATCAAAGTCCGTTGTCCTTGCCATTAGCCTGCAATATTTCCCTATTCCTTTTTCGTAATAGAGGTAAAAGCACTTACTTTAACCTTTGGATTATACTGAGGTAAGTGAAAGTAGCAAATATTGAAATTGAGAAATCGAAGCTTTAAATACGAATTGTGTTTAAATCTTCGAAATATCCAATCTACTCTTCCGCGTTCTGCATTTTCTCGATATTCAGTTCCAGTGCAGCTAATTGCTTTGCTACTTTGCCAACATCACCCGCGCCTTGCGTTAATACTAAGTCACCATCTTGTAAAACATTAGCTAATACCGCGGGCAGAGTTTGACTGTCAGGCACAAATATAGGTTCCAGTTTTCCACGGCTGCGAATGGTCCGGCACAGCGAACGGCTATCAGCACCGGAGATTGGTTTTTCCCCTGCGGCGTAGACGTCCAGCATGATCAACACGTCCACCTGATCGAGCACATTGGCAAAATCATCGTACAGATCGCGGGTACGACTGTAGCGGTGTGGCTGAAATACCATCACCAGACGTTTGTCCACCCAACCACTGCGCGCCGCTTTGATGGTCACGTCTACTTCCGTCGGATGGTGGCCATAGTCATCCACCAACATGGCATGGCCGTTGCCGGTATCAAACTCGCCCAGATGATCAAACCGGCGTCCGGTCCCCTGAGTACCAGCCATAGCCGCCAGGATCGCCGCATCATCGATATCATCTTCGGTTGCCACCGCAATCGCCGCAGAGGCATTCAGGGCGTTGTGACGTCCTGGAATGTTCAGCGTAATATCCAAATTTTTGCGTCCCTGACGCACGACAGTAAATTTGCCCTGTTGACCTTCCTGACGGTAATTTTCAATCCGCACATCAGCGTCGGCCGAAAAGCCATAAGTGATCACCTGACGGCTGACGCGCGGGATCAGTTCACGCACCACAGGATCGTCAATACACAAAATCGCCTGACCGTAGAACGGCAAGTTGTGCAGAAAATCAATGAACGTCTGTTTGAGAGTATCGAAGTTACCGCCATAAGTGTCCATGTGATCGGCTTCAATATTGGTGACGATGCTGACCATCGGCTGTAAGTGAAGAAAAGACGCATCACTTTCGTCGGCTTCAGCGATCAAAATTCGGCTTGAACCTAGACGGGCATTAGTCCCGGCGCTTTTTACCAGTCCACCATTCACAAACGTTGGATCCAGACCGGCTTCTGAGTAAATTTGCGTCACTAAGGCCGTCGTAGTGGTCTTGCCATGCGTCCCGGCGACAGCAATGCCGTGACGGAAACGCATCAGCTCCGCCAGCATTTCAGCACGGCGAACAATCGGAATGCGTCGTTCACGAGCGGCGATGATTTCCGGGTTTTCTTCATTGATCGCCGTAGAGACCACCACCACACTGGCGTGTTGCACATTCAGCGCCTGGTGTCCGATGTACACTTGCGCGCCCTTACTTTGCAGGCGCTCAGTGACGGCATTCTCCGCCAGGTCCGATCCGGTGATCTGATAACCTTCGTTGAGCAGGACTTCAGCGATACCGCTCATACCGGCACCACCGATGCCGATAAAGTGGATGCATTTAACACGGCGCATTTCCGGAACAATCGCCCGGATCTGAGCAAGGTCTTGAGTGTGTTGTATCGTCATATGCTCGTTCTCTATTTGGTTAGCGCTACGATGGCGTCCGCCACAACTTGATCCGCGTTGAGTTTAGCCGCTGCCCGGGCTTTCTCTGCCATGGCGGTCAGTTGGCTGCGATCCAGTGCCTGAATCTCTCGGGTTAGGCTGTCGACGGTCAGTTGTGGCTGTTCAATCATTTTTGCCGCCCCGCACTCGACTAGGTGGTCAGCATTCAGTGCCTGCTGGCGATCCTTATGCATGAAAGGAATGAAGATCGCGCCCACACCGGCAGCTGACACTTCCGATACCGTCAAGGCACCTGAGCGACACACCAGCAGATCAGCCCAGGCGTAAGCCTGCGCCACATCATCGATAAACTCGATCACCTCTGCGTTAGTGACTCCGGCTTGCTGATACGCCTCTTGTACCGGGCGTTGGTTGTTTTTTCCCGCCTGATGACGGATAACGTAGCCGTCACCCAGCGTTGCCATCACCTCTGGCAAAGTACGGTTCAGGATCTGAGCCCCCTGACTGCCCCCCATCACCAGAATACGAACCGGCTGGGTACGATCCCGCATGCGCTCCGACGGAGGCGGCAGTTGCACCACATCATCACGGACCGGATTGCCAACCACTTCAGCTTGCGGGAAGGCGCCCGGAAAAGCCTGAAAAACTTTCTTCGCCACTTTGGACAACCATTGGTTGGTCAATCCGGCGACGGCATTTTGCTCATGCAACACCACTGGGATCCCCAGTGTCCAGGCAGCAATGCCCCCGGGGCCACTGACATAACCGCCCATGCCCAGTACCGCATCCGGCTGCCAGGCTTTCATATAATGGCGGGCCTGCAGAATGGCATTCACGATCTGAAACGGCGCTTTCAGCAGACGCAGTACGCCTTGCCCCCGCAGTCCTTTAACGCGAATAAAATCGATATCGATACCGTGTTTGGGCACCAGATCCGCCTCCATACGATCGGCGGTTCCCAGCCAGCGAATATCCCAGCCTTGTTGCTGCAGTTTGTGTGCAACAGCCAGTCCGGGGAAGACGTGCCCCCCGGTCCCACCGGCCATTACCATCAGACGTTTATTTTGTTTCATCAGGCTCAGTTTCTATTGCAAGTTTGTGTTTATCCAGCAGGCGGCATTCAAAATCGATACGCAGCAGAATCGCCACTGCCACCGACATGATGATCAGACTCGAGCCACCATAGCTGATCAGCGGTAATGTCAGACCTTTGGTTGGCACAATGCCCGCTGCGGCGCCGACGTTAACCATGGTCTGAAAAGCAAACCAAATGCCGATACCAAAGGCGAGGTAACCGCCAAAATTCTGTTCATGTTCAAACGCTTTTTTACCGATCAGCACCGCTTTGATCACCAGAGCGAATATCAACATCAGCACCAGAATAACGCCGATAAAGCCCAGCTCTTCAGCCAGCACGGCGAACACAAAGTCGGTATGAGCTTCCGGCAGGTATTCCAGCTTCTGAATGGAGTTGCCGAGGCCTTGCCCCATCCATTCGCCGCGGCCAAACGCCATCAGCGATTGCGTCAACTGATAGCCGCTGCCGAACGGATCTTCCCATGGGTCAAGAAACGAGGTCACTCGGCGCATCCGGTAAGGCTCGGCAACGATCAAGCCGATCACCGCGAGAATCCCGGCCACCATCAGTGCGATAAACTGAGAGAGTTTCGCCCCGGCGATAAACAGCATGCCGAACAAGGTCACCAGCATCACGATCACAGTCCCCAAGTCAGGCTGCCCCAGCAGCAGCACCGCCAAAGCACCGAATACCATGATCGGTTTCAGGAAGCCGCCAAAAAAGGTTTCACGGACTTCGTCCTGTTTGCGCACCAGATAACTGGACATAAAGATAAACAGCGACAGTTTGGCAACCTCAGCAGGCTGTAAGTTGAATAAGCCAAGCGGAATCCAGCGTGAGGCGCCGTTGACTGACTTACCCGCCAGCAGCACCACAATCAGCAGGATGAATGAGACCCCAAGAAACACTGAGCTGTAACGCATCCAGCGCTCTATCGGAACCTGAACAATGACAGTCGCAGCGGACAACGCCAGCGCCAGAAACAGGGCATGGCGAAACATAAAGTGGAAAGGTTGTCCGGTCAGGCGTGAGCTGATCGGAAATGACGCCGACGTCACCATCACCAACCCGGTCAGCATCAGTCCGAGCGAAATCCACACCAACTGACGGTCAAACATCGCGTCGGGAGCCGGATGAGAAAACCAGCGGCGGATACTGTGCAGTACTTGCTTAATCGACATCGTCTCGGGTACCTGAGGTTATGCGTATTGTCTGGCTAACTGCGTAAAGGCATCACCACGGGCCATAAAGTTTTTGAACTGATCAAAGCTGGCACAGGCAGGCGAAAGCATCACCATATCGCCAGACGTCAGTTCCGGCGCAATCGCCGCCATGATTTCGCCCATTGAGTCAAAGCGTTTTGCCGACGGATGCAAATGCATAAATGCTCCGCCATCGGCGCCAAAACAGCACAACTGCACATTCATGGTTGCCAGCACTGGCGCGAGTGCTGAAAAATCCGCTCCTTTGCCTACCCCGCCGACCAGCAGGTAGAGTTTGCCCGGGCATTCCAGCCCGGAGAGCGCAGCCAGAGTACTGGCCAGATTGGTCGCTTTGGAATCGTTTACCCACTTGACGCCATGTTGCTCCGCCACCACCTGACAACGATGAGTCAGGCCATTGTATGCTTGCAGCGCTTCCAGTGTGGCCGTGATGTCGACCTGCGCCGCATCCAACAGCGCCAGCGCCACCAACGCGTTGGCAACGTTATGGCGTCCAACCAGAGTCAACGCAGAGGACGGCAGCAGCGGCGTGCCTCGGCTCATTAGATACTCTTCCCCATTGACAAACTGCAGACCAAAGTCCGCTGCGGCGCACAGGCCAAATTCGGTGATTGCACCCTGCTCGGGATAGGTCGCCGGGTCTTGTCTGTTCACGATGCAGTGACAAGCATGACGGAAAATGCGCAGTTTTGCCTGACGGTAATCGTCCATCCCCTCGTAGCGATCCATGTGATCTTCCGACAAATTGAGGAATGCTGCCGCCTGCAGTTTCAGGCTGGATGTGGTTTCCAACTGAAAACTGGACAGTTCCAGCACGTACAGATCCGCGTCTTCGTTGAGCAAATCGAGTGCCGGTACGCCAATGTTGCCACCGACGCCAACATTCACCCCGGCAGCACGGGCCATCACCCCTGTCAGGTCGGTCACGGTACTCTTACCGTTCGACCCCGTAATGGCAATCACCGGTTTGTCCACCTGCCAAGCAAACAGTTCAATGTCACCGACAACCGGAATCCCAGCCTCCCGCGCCTGCTGGATATCAGGGGTCTTGAGTGCGATCCCCGGATTCGCAACAATCAAATCCGCCTCCAGCAACCAGTCACTTTTCCAGCTGCCTTGATGGAGCGGGATGTTCGTCGGCAGATCCTCTTTTCCGGGCGGGTTATCTCGGGTATCAATAACCTTGATCTGCAAAGAATGAGGCAGAGAAAGTAAGTGCTTCACAACCGACAGCCCAGTTATACCCAGACCGACCACCACGACTTTCTCAATATCCTGCCAACGTTCCATAGCCATAAATTCTCAGTAATCTATCTTCAACAATAACTTAACGGACTTTCAGCGTCGCCAGGCCAATCAGCACCAGCACGATGGAAATGATCCAGAAACGTACAATCACGCGCGGCTCCGGCCAGCCTTTCAGCTCATAATGATGGTGAATCGGGGCCATACGGAAAATACGCTGACCCCGCAGCTTGTACGAGCCGACTTGTAAGATCACCGACAGCGTTTCCATCACAAATACCCCGCCCATGATCACCAGAACGAATTCCTGACGAACCAGCACTGCAATGGTGCCCAGCGCGCCGCCCAGTGCCAGTGAGCCGACATCGCCCATGAATACTTGTGCCGGATACGTGTTGAACCATAAGAAGCCCAGTCCGGCTCCCACGATTGCGGTGCACACCACCACCAGCTCCGACGCCTGAGGGACATACGGAATATGAAGGTAGTTGGCAAAATTAACGTTACCGGTTGCCCAGGCAATCGCTGCAAAACCGGCCGACACCAGTACAGTCGGCATGATCGCCAGACCATCCAAACCATCGGTCAGGTTGACCGCATTACTGGTGCCCACAATCACAAAGTAGGTCAGAACAATGTACATCAGCCCAAGTTGCGGCATGATGTCTTTGAAAAATGGCACCACCAACTGAGTTGCCGCAGTGTCTTTACCATGCGCATACAGTGCAAAGGCCACCACCAGCGCAATCGCCGATTGCCAGAAATATTTCCAGCGCGCCACCAGACCATCAGTGTTTTTGCGCACGACTTTGCGGTAGTCATCAACAAAACCAACCGCCCCGTAGCCAAGCAGCACGGCCAGCACAGCCCACACATACGGATTCGACAAATCGGTCCACAGCAATACCGTGATGATGATCGCCGCGAGGATCATGATCCCGCCCATGGTTGGGGTGCCACGTTTACTAAAATGAGATTCCGGTCCTTCGTTGCGCACCACCTGACCAATTTGCAACAATTGCAAGCGTTTGATCAGTCGCGGCCCCATCCACAAAGACAGGCCCAAGGCAGTCAGAATGCTGACGATCGCTCTGAATGACAGGTATTCAAACAATCGAAAGAATGAAAAGTATGGCTGGAGTAGTTCCGCGAGCCAAATAATCATGAAAATTTCTCCTTTAAAGCAGCCACTACACGACTCATACCGGCGCTGTTCGCGCCCTTGATCAACAAGGTATGAGCCTGCTCACTCTGTTGTTCCAGTTGCTGCTCGATGTAGGCGATCATGCTGTCATGTGAATCAAAATGAATGCCATTACAGACTTCACTGATCACTTTAGCGTCACGGCCGTACGTCAACACATGTTCAAAATTGAATGGGGCAGCATGTTCCCCGACTTGGCGGTGAAGTGCAAGGCTTTCATCGCCCAACTCCGCCATATTACCTAAAATAAGCCAGCGCTCTGCGGCGAAACTGCCGAGCAGATCCGCGGCGGCTTTCATCGCCGGCACACTGGCATTGTAACTGTCGTCAATCAGCTTCAGTTTGTCGCTCAGCGCGACAACTTCAACCCGTCCTTTAACGTTGGCCAACTGACTCAGCCCCTGCTGTATCTGCTCAACACTCGCGCCGAACTCACACGCCAGCGCTGTCGCGGCTAATGCGTTGGCAACATTGTGCTGACCAACGATGCCGAGACTGACATCGAATTGGGTGCCCGGTGTATGCAGACGAAACTGCGCCTCTCCGGCGGCGTTTAAGCGAATATCGCTGGCATAGTAGTCCGCCTGGGGATCGCTGAGCGAGAAGGTTTTAACCACCTTGTCTGACAGGACCTCGTCCCAGTAAGCGCCACCGTTGCTGTCCAAGTTGACGATCGCCGTTTGGCCGGCCGCCAATCCCTGATAAATTTCGCCTTTGGCGCGTTTGACGCCATCAAGAGAACCAAACCCTTCCAGGTGCGCTGCGGCCACATTGTTCACCAGAGCAACACTGGGTTTGACCAGTTGTGTAGTGTAAGCAATTTCACCCACGTGGTTTGCGCCAAGCTCAATCACGGCGAACTTGTCTTGCGGGCGCGAGCGCAGCAGCGTCAGCGGCACCCCAATGTCGTTATTAAAGTTACCGGCGGTAAACAGCACTTCTCCCTGCGCCGCCAGAATACCAGCCACCATTTCTTTAACCGTGGTTTTGCCACAGCTACCGGTGATCGCCAGCGTCGGTGTCTGGCATTGTTGATGCACCCAGGCCGCGAGCGCACCCAGCGCCTGACGGGTATCCTTAACACAAAGTTGCGGTGCAGCAACGTCCAGCTTGCGGCTGACCAGCAGTGCCGCGGCACCAGCATCGATCGCCTGCGGAACAAAATCGTGGGCATCAAAACGCTCACCGCTCAGAGCGACAAACAGCGCACCAGCCTCGATGTGTCGGGTGTCCGTCGAAACACTGTGGATCTCACAGTTGGTGCCAATCAGTTCGGCATTCAATACTTCAGCAAGCTGAGTTAACGAGGCTGTAATCATTCCTTCAGTCCTAACAGTGTCTGAGCAGATTCGCGATCTGAGTAATGGATGGTGTCATTGGCGATGATCTGATAATCCTCATGGCCTTTGCCGGCCAATAAGATGATGTCGTTAGCCGCTGCGTGCGTGAGGGCATGTTGCAGCGCCTTGAAACGACTGTGCTGAACGATCGCGCTCTGAGGACGCTGCATACCTGCCAGCATATCCGTCATGATGGCGGCCGGGTCTTCACTGCGCGGATTATCATCGGTCAGGATCACGTGATCCGCCAGACGTTCGGCAATTTCTGCCATCATCGGCCGTTTGCCACGGTCGCGATCCCCACCACAGCCGAATATCCCCCACAGCTTGCCCTGACAGTGCACCCTCAGGGCGTTAAGCGCCTTCTCCAGCGCGTCCGGAGTATGAGCATAGTCGACCACTACTTTAGCTTTGTCAGTGGTTTGGAAGAGTTCCATCCGCCCGAGGACAGGTTTCAGTTGGGGCGCCGTCAGGATTAACTGCTGAATGTCAAAACCCAGACACATCAGACTGACGAATGCCAGCATCAGGTTAGACGCGTTAAATTTACCGATCAACGGCGCCTGCAAAGTGCCTGCGCCAAAACAGCCGTTGAATTGAATTTTGATACCACTTTCGGCATACCCGATCTGCTCGGCATAGACGGTGTGGTCACCGCTCGTCTGCGCTTTGAGCGAGACGCGCACAGCGTTTGGCAACGCGTCGGCCCAATCGGCTCCGACCGGATCATCCACGTTGATCACTGCGTGCTGGCAGGAGTGTTCAGTGAACAGGCTGAATTTAGCCCGGGCATACTCTTCCATGCTGCCATGGTAATCAAGGTGATCACGACTGAGGTTAGAGAACACCCCGACCGCAAAGTTCAGCGCTTTGACTCGCTGCTGCACCAGACCATGAGAAGAGACCTCCAACGCGGTATATTCCGCGCCCTGTCGGGTAAGTTCACTTAACGAACGTTGAATATCAATCGCGCTGCCAGTGGTGTTGGCCGCCGGTTTGAGAGCGTCCAAGAAGCCGTTCCCGGTCGTGCCCATCACCGCGGCACGCTTGCCCAGTAATGTCAGCCACTGTGCTATCAATTGGGTAATGGTGGTTTTACCGTTGGTACCGGTAACCCCGATCAGGGCATTGCCTTGGCTGGTGTACAAACGCCCGGCGAGATGAGACAGGTGTTGATTCAGATCCGCCAGGTAAATCACCGGAGCACGGTGCTGGCTGTCAATATAACCATGAGGATACCGCTCACACGCCTGCGCAATCACCGCCGCCGCGCCCTGTTCTATCGCGGCCGGGATAAAACGACGTCCGTCGACACTGTGACCGATCACAGCGACAAACACATCGCCAGTGGCCACTTTACGACTGTCCAGTTCCAAATGAGCAACGGGCATCGCGGCAAGGTGTGGATCATCCAAACGGATCCAGGGAGACAATAGCCCCGAAAGTGTGATTGCGGAAGTCATCCTGCTTCTCTCTTATTTTTCTTTAAATCGATTCTCGTCCGGTGCCACGTTCAGAATTTGCAGTGTGCCTTTCATGATTTCGGAAAAGACCGGACCTGCAACCGAACCACCGTAAAACTGGTCGCCTTGCGGTTCGTTCACCACGACCACCATGGCAACCCGAGGATTACTGACCGGCGCCAAGCCAGCAGTCAGAGCCACGTATTCATCACTGTAACCACCCACCGCAGCTTTGCGCGAGGTACCGGTTTTGGCCGCCACACGATAGCCCGGCACGGCAGCTTTGGTCGCCGTACCGCCCGGCTGAGTCACCGATTCGAGCATGTTTAGCACCAGCTTGGCTTTGTCATGATCCATCACCTGACGTGATAAGTCCTGATCATTGTTCTCAATAATATGGATCGGCTGGTACTTACCATAATTACCTAATGTGGCATACGCATGCGCCAGTTGCAGCGGCGTGATGGAAATACCGTAACCAAACGCCAGTGTAGCGATCTCAAATTGTGACCAACGTCGCCGGTTGGGGAAAATACCGGTGGTCTCTCCGACCAGATTCAGTCCGGACACTTCGCCAAAACCAATGGAGCTGTACATGCCAAGCAACGATTCCAGCGGCATCCCCAGCGCCAGCTTCGCCACCCCGATGTTGCTCGACTTTTTCAAGATAGTGCGCAAGTCCGCTTTGCCGACTTTCGAGGTATCCCGAACCCGGCTTCCACCGATGCGCATAATGCCGTACCCAGTATCGATCACGGTATCCTTGTTCGCGGTCCCGTTTTCCAAGGCGGCCAGAACCACAAACGGTTTAACCGTCGAGCCCGGTTCCATCGCATCTGTGATGATGCGGTTACGCATTTTAAACGGCTGACGATCTTCGCGATTATTGGGGTTATAAGACGGTGCGTTCACCATCGCCAGTACCGCCCCCGTTTTCACGTCCAGGATCACCGCCGAGCCGGACGTCGCACGATAATCGGCTACCGCCTGCTTGATCGCCCGGTACGCAATCGCCTGAATGCGCTGATCGATGGTCAGCTTGAGCGGTTTACCTTCTTCACGCTCTTCCAGTGAGATGTTCTCCACCACCCGGCCGTAACGATCTTTCCGGATGATGCGTTTGCCCGCCTCACCCGTGAGCCACTTGTCGTAGCTGCGTTCCACGCCTTCCAGACCGTGACCATCAATGCCGGTCACACCGACTAAGTGTGCACTGACTTCTCCCGCCGGATAGTAACGCCGGGATTCGGCTTTCAGTCCGATACCCGGCAATTTAAGTTCGCGGATGTATTTGGCCATCGCCGGACTGACCTGACGCTGCAGGTAGATAAAGCGGCGTGTCTGATTCCCGTTGACCCGATCGATCAAATCCTGACGTTTCAGGCCGAGCACGTCCGCCAGCGCGTACCAGCGTTCAATGTCTTTCAGCCCGCCTTGTTTAAAAATGGTTACCGGGTCGGCCCACACCGCTTGTACCGGCACACTGACCGCCAGCGGCTCTCCATTTCGATCAGAGATGATCCCACGGGCGGAATGGAGAGTCTTGGCTCGCACCGAGCGCAAATCGCCTTCGCGGATCAGGTTGTCCGGTTCAATGACCTGTATGTAAGCAATGCGTACGACCAGCACCGCAAAGGCTAAAAAGACAAAAAACAACACCAGGTAAAAACGCCACTGGATCAGAATCGGCTTATCTTCCAGGACTTTACGAGTATTGGACGGCTTCTTGGCCGGTTTGGCTTTTTTCTTGGTCATTTTAGCGTCACGATCACTTCTTTCTCGGAATCCGGACGTTGCATATCCAGCTCGTCTTTGGCCACAGACTGCACCCGGCTGTGCTCCGCCAGAGCGGTCTCTTCCAGCAACAGGTTACGCCACTCGTTATCGAGTCGTTCACGTTCAGCCTGCGCCACGTCTTTTTCTGAAATGGCCTCTCGGGTGTGGTGGGTCATAAACACAACGCCCATGGCGCTGGCGAAAATCAATATCAGCAGTAACATCGGGATGCGACCCACGGTCAGCAGATCCGCTCCAATCAATTTGGCCAGGTTAGGCGTGTCTTTACTCATGCGTGTTATAGTTTTTCAGCTATGCGCAGTACGGAACTGCGTGAACGAGGATTGAGTTCAATTTCCTGTTTGGACGGTTTGATCGCCTTACCAATGGCTTTCATGTTGGCACTGCCCAACGCCTGGATCTGTGCTTCTGTCATCGGAATACCGTGTGGGACTTGGGGCCCTTGGCTCTCTTTACGAATGAAGCGTTTAACCATACGGTCTTCGAGAGAGTGAAAACTGATCACCGACAGACGCCCTTGCGGTGCCAGGATCTCCGCTGCCCCTTTCAGCGCGGTATCAATCTCTTCCAGCTCACTGTTGATGTAAATACGAAATGCCTGAAAGGCTCGGGTCGCCGGATGTTTTTTCTCTTTGAAGCTCTTTGGCGCCGCATCCGAGATCAATTTGGCCAGCTGACTGGTGCGTGTCAGCGGCTCGTTCTCTTCGTTTTCACGGTAAGCCACGATCGCCTTGGCAATGCGGCGCGCGTGCTTGTCTTCACCAAATTCACGGATCACCCAGGTAATGTCATCCAAATCCGCTTCCATCAACCACTGCGAGACCGGAATACCAGAGGTTGGATCCATACGCATATCCAGTGGTCCGTCTTTCATAAAACTGAAGCCACGTTCGGCGTCATCCAGTTGTGGTGACGATACCCCCAGGTCAAACAGAACACCATTGACTTTACCCGCTAGGCCATGTTGTTTGGCGTAGTGCGCGATTCCAGAAAACGGACCGTGCACAATCGTAAAACGAGGATCATCGATGGTTTTCGCTTCCGCGATCGCCTGAGGATCACGGTCAATGCTGTACAAACGACCGTTTTCCCCGAGCTGAGACAAGATGGTGCGACTGTGGCCACCACGTCCGAACGTACCGTCGATGTAAATGCCGTCAGGTTTGATCGCCAGTCCCTCGATGGATTCGTGGAGCAATACGGAAATATGTTGGAAAGATTCGGTCATCGTTATCTCGTCTAGCTTGGGCTGAACCATGAAAACAGGTAAAGGTTAAGTGTACTGATTTAGTACTATATCGCCACTGCTATCGCTGCCATCACGTGATATTGCGCTAAGTTTAGTGGCTTCAGAAACATTTTCGTCAGTAAAAAGCAAAAAACCCATCATAACCGAAAAGTTACGATGGGTCTGAATAGTGGGAGTCGACCTGTAAGCCGGGTTCTGTTCCGCTTGCGCGGCAGTAGCCATTCGTCTAGGCCAGCAATCGCTCACTGGCTCAAGCAACCTACCCGCCTCCTTACGCGAGCAACGCAATGTGGAGGCCTATTTGGTCTTGCTCCGGGTGGAGTTTACCTTGCAACGAACTGTTGCCAGTCGTCCGGTGCGCTCTTACCGCACCCTTTCACCCTTACCTGATCCCTTACGGGCCATCGGCGGTCTTCTCTCTGCTGCACTTGTCGTAGGCTTGCGCCCCCCAGGCGTTACCTGGCACCCTGCTCTATGGAGCCCGGACTTTCCTCCCCTCCATCAGTCTCCCCAACACTAGGCTGAAGACATCAATGAAGCAGCGACTACCCGGTCGACTCCGAGGGCGGATTGTATAGAGTTCTGTGACGGGTGTCTAGGAAGATCCGGCCTGGATGGCACTTTCCGCCTTAAGCGAGCAAAGTTTCACCAACAGCGCGCAAAATCTCACCCTTGTGACACTTAACCTAAATGTTCCAGGCCCCACTTATACAAAGCGTTTTTCTTCACGCTGTAGATTTCCGCCGCCAGGGCCGCCGCTTTCTTAAGGGGCAGTTCCTGAGTCAGAATCGCCAGCGTGCGGGTCGCTTCTTCCGGCAAACTGCCGTCTGAGCTGGCCCGGAACCCGTGCACCAGCAGCACCATCTCACCCCTCTGTTGATTGTCATCCGCGGCCACCCATTCAACCAGTTCAGCCAATGGCATACCCTGAATGGTTTCAAAGGTTTTGGTCAGCTCACGGGCCAGCACCACCTCACGCTCCGGGCCGAGGACCGCCAGCATATCCTGCAGAGAATCCGTGATCCGATGTGGTGATTCATAAAAAATGCAGGTGCGCTCCGCTTTGGCAATTTCAAGAAATTTGTCTTTACGCCCTTTGCTCTTCGCCGGTAAGAAACCTTCAAAACTGAAACGATCCGACGGCAATCCTGAGGCACTTAACGCAGTAATGACGGCGCACGCACCCGGTAATGGCACAACTTTGACGCCTGCCTGACGACATTGCGATACCAGATGGTACCCTGGATCACTAATAAGTGGCGTGCCGGCGTCTGACACCAAAGCGATGGATTGCCCGGCGAGCAATTTTTCGACTAAGACTTGTGCTTTTTGCTGTTCATTGTGATCATGTAGCGCATAGGTCTTCGTTTGAATATTGAAGTGAGACAGTAACTTCCCTGTATGGCGGGTGTCTTCGGCAGCAATCAGGTCCACTCCGTTCAGCACGTCCAGTGCGCGGTGTGTGATGTCGCCCAGGTTACCAATTGGCGTCGGGACGATATAAAGAGTCGGGACGTCCATTGGCAAAGTTTTATTATCTGTCATTTGTTTACCATCACTTCAACGATTAATATAGAAACAATTTTACACGCAAAATAAAGAACTCATGGCTATGAAAAACCACAAGAGAGTCAGTGTACCACGCTTACTCACTCCTGTTGCATTAGCAATTACACTGGCAGCTTGTTCGTCTACGCCTTCCACATCGGACGTGGACATCACCTCTGCCCCGACTCAATCCGCCCAGCGCTACCTGATGCAAGCCGACAGTACACAAGGCAGCATCCAGAACGATTGGCTAATCCTGGCGCTGAAAGCCGCTATCCAGGCGGGCGACACTCAGCAAGCGGAATTGATCGTTAACCGCCTGTCAAAGCAGCAGCTCAGCGACGCCCAGCAGGCCGAATGGCAATTGGCTCGTGCGCAACTGTTGGTGACGCAAGAGCGTTACCCACAAGCGCTGAAACAGCTGAATTTTCAGCCAAGCTGGCAACTGGATGATCAGCAGTGGCTGGAATACCATCAGTTGCGCGCCGAGTTACTGACCCGTCAGGGAAAATATTTCGATGCCAGTCGTGAGCTGACACTGGCCTCGCCATATTTGATTCCAAGCCAGCAGCCGATGTTGTCTGAGCAAATCTGGAGCAACCTGACCAAGTACAAAACCGACGACATTACCGAGCTGGCGGCCGCGCCGAACGAAGCTGTACTCGATGGCTGGCTGCAACTGGCGGTGTACGCGAAAACCATGACCAGCGATATTCCTCAGTTGAAAAATACTCTGGAAAAGTGGCTGGCAGAAAACCCGAATCATCCGGCGGCCCAGTACACACCTCAATCTCTGACCAACATCCTGGCGCTGGACATTATCAAGCCAGTGAATTCCGCACTGCTGCTGCCGCTTTCCGGCAAATACGCCAAACAGGCGCAACTGATCCGCGATGGATTCATGATGAAAATGATGAACGATCCTAACCGCGATCCAAACGCCTCACTGACGGTGATCGATACCAACACCAACTCTACCGAACAGATCAAACAGACGCTGGTGCAGAAAAACATCGATTTCATCGTCGGTCCGTTAACCAAAGAAAACGTTGAAGCCCTGCAACGTGAACAGAGCAGCCTGCCAGCGCCTATCCCAACACTGGCGCTGAACATTCCGGATCAACTCGAAGATGGCCCGGGCGTGTGCTATTTGGCGCTTTCCCCTGAACAGGAAGTGGCTCAGGCTGCCAAACACCTGCACGAGCTAGGCTACCAGTTTCCACTGCTCCTGGCACCGAAAGGTCGTTTGGGTGAACGCGTAACAGAAGCGTTTGAAAAAGAGTGGCGAAAATACAGCCCGAATAAAGTGGCGGTCAGCCTATTTGGTGATAAACGTCAGCTACAACGCAACATCAACACGGTTTTTGGCCTGCAAGACAGTCAACAACGTATCACTCAGATGCAATCCCTGATGCGCCGTTCACTGGAATCCCAGCCGCGCAGCCGTCGTGACATCGACGCGGTGTATATTGTGGCCAAAAGCTCCGAGTTGACACTGATCAAGCCATTTATCGAAGTCGCCATCAACCCGGATACCGCGCCACCGAAGCTGTTCGCTAACTCCAGCAGCAACAACGGCCGTAAACAGTATGAAGACCTGACCGGTGTTGCTTACAGCGATATTCCACTGCTGATCTCACCCGATCCACAAACAGCCGAGCAAATGGCGGAGCTGTGGCCACGTGAGTCCAACGTCGAGAAGCGTCTCAAAGCGATGGGCATGGACGCGTATACTCTGATGGAAGAGCTGCCACAAATGAAAGTGGTGTCTGGCTACACGGTGGATGGCCAAACCGGCATCCTGAGCATCGACTCACAGTGCGTCGTTCAGCGTGAAATCAGTTGGGGTGAGTACGGGAAAGCAACCCCAGTAACGACGACCGGCAGCGATGATATTGCCACGGACGAGTTGCCAACGGCGGAACCGGATGAAACTGCTGAAGAGCTTGAGCCGTCGCTCTAAAGGCGCTCACTACGAGACCGCAGCCAAAGAGTATTTACTTGGTTGCGGTCTGTCGTTAATTGAGAGAAACTTTAGCGCCAGAACGGGTGAGATCGATCTGATCATGCGTGACGGTGATACCATCGTCTTCGTAGAGGTACGCTACCGTACTCATCAGAACTTTGGTCATGCAGCGGAAACGGTTACGTATCAGAAAATGCAAAAGCTGATCCGGACAGCAACCCGTTGGCTACAAACCCAGAACCTTTCGGTTCACACAACCGACTTTCGGTTTGACGTCGTTGCCATTCATGATAACGGCAAGCAAACTGACTGGATAAAAAACGCAATAGTTCAAGGATAATCAATGCTCGACAGCATTAAAGACAGTTTCAAAGAAAGCATTCAAATTCAAATCGCTGCAGCCGAAGCGCTGCCCGATGCCATTACCCATGGGGCTCAGGCCATGGTCACCAGCCTGCTCAACGGCAATAAAATACTCTGTTGCGGCAATGGCGGCTCCTCTTCGAATGCTCAACAGTTTGTCTCTTGCCTGCTCAATCGCTTTGAAACCGAACGTCCCAGTCTGCCGGGCATGGCACTGACCGCTGACAATACCACGCTCACGGCGGTCGCCAACGACTATCATTATGAAGAGATCTTCTCCAAACAAGTACGTGCGTTCGGTCAGCCGGGTGACATTTTACTGGCAATATCCACCAGTGGTAACAGTAAGAACATCATCAAAGCGATGGAAGCGGCAGTGACTCGCGACATGACCATCATCGCTTTGACCGGCAAAGACGGCGGTGAAATGGCCGGGTTACTGGGCGAAAATGATGTGGAAATTCGGATTCCATCTCACAGAACCGCCAGAATTCACGAAGTCCATATGGTGACGTTGCACTGCTTGTGCGATCTTATCGATCAAGTTCTGTTTCCGACACACGAAGAGTAATGATGAAAAGCCTAAAAACCTTGCTACTGACTGCGGTTATCCTGTCGACCTCCGGGTGTGCGGGATTATTTGTCGCTGGTGCGGCAACCACCGCCAACATTGTGACCGATCCCCGTTCAACGCAGGAGATTTGGAATGACAACAACATTGAGTTTGAAGTCGCCGGTATTGGTAACAAAGCGCCGTACACTGGCAATGTGCGCATTGTGGCCAGTTCCTACAACGGCACTGTGGTTCTGATGGGACAAGCTCGTAACCAGGAGTTACTCGATCAGTTCGTTGCACAGGCTCGTGACGTCAAGGGCGTCAAAACCATCTACAATCAAGTCCGGCTCAAAGCACCACTCTCGGTTGGCGAAATCAGCCATGACAGCTGGATCACCACCAAAGTGAAGTCGTCGCTACTGGCTGACAGCGAGCTGACTACCGTCAAAATCAAGGTCATTACCGAGGACAAAGAAGTCTTTTTGCTGGGCTACGTCAAACGTGCGCACGCCGATAAAGCCGTCAACATCGCCCGAAATATCTCTGGTGTAAAGCAAGTCATCAAAGCGTTTGAATACGCCGACTGACGCTTAAATGAAGTCGATAAAAAAGCAGCGCTAATGCGCTGCTTTTTTTATTTCACGACTCTCAAACTCGGCCGTCCTTTGGGACGTGGTGCTTCGTCATCATCGTCGTCCGTGGTCTGGTTTTCCGCCGAGGTCGCTACAGTCAGACCTGTGGCTTCGGCTTCTTCAGCCAGCTCTTCCAGCGCTTCATCTTCATAAGCGATGTCGTAAGCTGGCTCAGGCTCAAACATGGTCCCTGCCCCATTTTCGCGTGCATAAATCGCCTGCACCGCGTATAGAGGCACAATCACCGAATGAGGACGTCCGCCGAAACGGGCGTTGAAGGTAATCGCTTCGTTCCCCAGTTCCAGATTCCCGACCGCTCGCGGAGCGAGATTGAGGATGATCTGGCCATCCTGGATAAACTCAACCGGAACCCGAACCCCAGGTAAAGTGGCGTCCACCACTAAGTGAGGCGTCAGATCGTTGTCAACCAACCAGTCATAAAACGCGCGCAGCATGTATGGGCGACGCGGAGTCATTTGGGCAATATCCATCGATTCTGTTAGCGAGCTAGGCGCATTTCTCGTTCAGCTTCAGTCAGTGAAGCCAGGAATGAATCACGTTCAAATACGCGGTTCATGTAAACCTTCAGTTCTTTTGAACCCGGACCTGTCAACTCAATACCCAGTACAGGCAAACGCCACAACAGCGGAGCCAGGTAACAGTCGATCAGGCTGAATTCTTCACTCATGAAGTATTCGTATTCAGCGAAAACCGGCGCCAGAGTCAGCAGGTCGTTGCGCAGTTTGTTACGCGCAGCTTCCGATTCTTCCGCAGTGCCTTTCACCACTTTCTCAGCCAGTGAGTACCAGTTTTTCTCAATACGGTAGATCATCAGACGGCTATTACCGCGGGCAACCGGGTAAACAGGCATCAGTGGTGGGTGAGGAAAACGCTCATCCAGGTATTCCATGATGATCTTCGAATCGTACAGCGCAAGCTCGCGGTCAACCAGAGTTGGCACTGTCTTGTATGGATTCAACTCAATCAGCTCAGCTGGCAGATTTGCTTCATCAACAAGTTCAACTTCTACACTGACGCCTTTCTCAGCCAGTACAATGCGTACCTGATGGCTATACATATCAGATGCGCTTGAAAATAGAGTCATCACAGAACGTTTATTGGCAGCTACAGCCATGGAGCCCTCCAGCACACTTACTTAAATAAAAACAATGGAGGCTAAGCCTCCATTGTAAACGTTAAAACGCGGAAATTAGCACGGTATGATAGCACAATTAGTGCACATCGCGCCAATACTCTTTCTTGAGTAACACGACCACGATGGTCAGCAGAACCAAGAAGCCCATCACCCACCAGCCAAGAGCATGACGCTCGAGCTTGACCGGGTCACCGGAGTACTCCAGAAAGTTCACCAGATCACGGACCGCTCTGTCGTACTCTTCGGTATGCAGCTCACCCGTTCCGTCGGTTTTGGTACCAACCACGACTTTATGCTCTTCACCATCCACCATTTTGGTTTCAAACACGGGCTGCGGAATCCCCTGCAGCTCTTCCAACACGTGAGGCATGCCCACACTCGGGAAAACGATGTTATTCACCCCAAACGGACGAGACGGATCGGCGTAAAATGAACGCAGGTAAGTATACAGCCAATCGGTACCACGCACGCGGGCCACCAGCGTCAAATCTGGTGGTGGCGCGCCAAACCACTTCGCAGCCGACTCTTCAGGAATGGCATTTTCCATCAAGTCACCAATTTTCGCTTCAGGATTGAAAATCAGGTTTTCTTTCATCAGATCAGCCGGAATGCCGAGGTCAGTCGCAACACGCTCATAGCGTTGATATTGCGCCGAGTGACAGCCAAAACAGTAGTTCATAAACAGTTTGGCACCGTTTTGCAGTGATGCCTCATCCGTCAGATCGTTGTTGGCTTGGTCCAACGGCACCTTCGCACCAGCAGCCATCGCCAGAGATGGCAGCAAAGCAAATAAAACTACAATCCATTTCTTCATTTGAAATTCACCCTCTCTGGTAATGGTTTGGTCGCTTCATTCTTGCTGTAGAAGAACAGCAGCACGAAGAACATGAAGTAACCTAAGCTAAAGATCTGCGCCAGCAGTGTGTATGTTGGAGTCGCAGGCAGCGCCCCCAGAATACCCAGCGCGATAAAGCAGATGGTGAACTGAATGATATTGATCAAATGAAGCTTGCTACGGTAACGGTAAGAACGCACTTTACAACGATCCAACCAAGGCAGCACAAACAGAACCACAATGGATGCCCCCATTGCGATAACACCCAGCAGCTTGTCCGGTACCGCACGCAGAATCGCGTAGAACGGTGTGAAGTACCAAACCGGTGCAATGTGCTCAGGCGTTTTCAGCGGGTTTGCCGCTTCAAAGTTAGGTGGCTCAAGGAAGTAACCGCCCATCTCTGGGTTAAAGAACAAGACATAACAGAACAGGAACAGGAAGCCTGCCACACCCACCAAATCCTTAACCGTACCGTACGGATGGAAAGGAATCGAATCGATGATGTCGTATTTCTTAGTGTAGTACTCGTGGAACTTGAACTGGCTCTGGTAATCGTCGCCCATAGAGCCTTTCGGCAGCTTAGTTTCGATGCCATCCGGGTTGTTAGAACCCACCTCATGCAGCGCCAGCACGTGCAGCACGATCAAGAGTAGTAATACGATCGGTAGTGCGATTACATGCAGAGCAAAGAAACGGTTCAGCGTCGCGCCGGAGATTACGTAGTCGCCACGAATCCATAGTGTCAGATCGTCACCGATCACAGGAATCGCACCAAACAGAGAAATGATCACCTGAGCGCCCCAGTAGGACATCTGCCCCCATGGCAACAGGTAACCCATAAAGGCTTCTGCCATCAGAACCAGGAAGATCAGCATACCGAACAACCACAGCAGCTCACGCGGCTTCTGGTATGAGCCGTAGATAAGTCCACGGAACATGTGCAGATACACCACAATAAAGAACGCCGATGCGCCAGTGGAGTGCATGTAACGCAGCAGCCAGCCGTATTCCACATCACGCATGATGTATTCGATAGAAGCAAACGCGCCGTCGCCGGACGGAACATAGTTCATAGTCAACCAGATACCCGTTAGGATCTGGTTAACCAGGACAAGCATTGCCAGTGAGCCAAACAAGTACCAGAAGTTGAAGTTCTTCGGCATTGGATACTCAGAAAGGTGTTTCTTGTACGCATTCATTGCGGGTATGCGTTTTTCTACCCAATCAAGTAGAGCTTGCATTATGCCTCCCCAGTTTCATCAATACCGATAATGATTTTGGTATCACTCAGGTACATGTGCTTAGGCACCACCAAGTTCAGCGGCGCGGGCACCCCCTGGAAGACTCGGCCAGCCATATCAAACTTCGAACCGTGACACGGACAGAAGAAACCTGACTTCACACCCTGAACCTGTTCGCTGAAACTGTCTGGTAAATAGGTAGGCGAACACCCCAGGTGAGTACAGATACCAACCGCGATGAAATACTCGGGTTTGATCGAACGGTACTCATTCTGAGCGTAATCCGGTTGCTGTGCTTCTTCTGAAGAAGGATCACGTAATTGACCGTCGATGACCTTCAGGCCGTCAACGATAGACTGTGCACGTCGAACCACCCATACAGGCTTACCACGCCACTCGACACGAACCATCTGCCCTTCTTCCAGTTTGCTGACATCAACTTCAACTGGGGCACCGGCAGCTTTCGCTTTGGCACTCGGGTTCCAGGACTTAATAAAAGGAACGGCGACAGCAGCTGCTCCAAGACCACCAACAACCGCCGTTGTTGCCGTCAAGAAACGTCTGCGACCGTTATTTAAAGGCGCATTGCTCATCCAACATTCTCCCATTTGCTCCTTATGGATTATCGTTATTCCGATGACAGAGCATGGCTAACAAAATACGATTTTCGTTGTATTTATTTGATGGGAAATGATAAATAAAACCCTACTTTTTGACAAGATAAAGCTACCTTTTTGTAACATTTGTGAAGTAAATCGCTTGTGAGGTCACAAAAGGGAGATAAGTGAAACAAAGCAGAATAAACGGCCGTTCGGGAGAGGATTTTCTTCGAGCAAAAAACAAAAAAGCCTGGCAAAAATGCCAGGCTTTTGACCCACAATCCGATATAAAAATCGGAGCGTTCTCTTTTCGTAAAAAGAGATTAACGCTTAGAGAATTGTGGACGACGACGTGCTTTACGCAGACCCACTTTCTTACGTTCAACGCGACGAGCGTCACGAGTAACGTAACCAGCGGCACGTAGAGCAGGACGTAGAGACTCATCGTATTCCATCAGAGCGCGAGTGATACCGTGACGGATAGCACCTGCTTGACCTGAAATACCGCCACCTTTAACAGTAACGTATAGGTCCAGTTTCTCAGTCATTTCAACTAGCTCAAGAGGTTGTTTAACAACCATGCGAGAAGTTGGACGACCGAAGTACTCATCAAGGCTACGCTTGTTGATTACGATGTTGCCGCTGCCTGGTTTGATGAAAACACGTGCAGCTGAGCTTTTGCGACGGCCAGTGCCGTAGTATTGATTCTCTGCCATTTCCGAAATCCCCGATTAGATGTCCAGTACTTGTGGTTGTTGAGCAGCATGGTTGTGCTCAGCGCCAGCGTAAACTTTCAGCTTACGGTACATAGCACGGCCAAGAGGACCACGTGGAAGCATGCCTTTAACCGCTAGTTCAAGAGCCATCTCAGGCTTACGATCGATCAGCTTTTCAAAAGTGATTGATTTTAGGCCGCCTGGGAACTCAGAGTGACGGTAGTACACTTTGTTTTTAGCTTTGTTGCCTGTTACAGCAACTTTCTCAGCGTTGATAACGATGATGTAATCACCAGTGTCAACGTGAGGAGTGTATTCAGCTTTGTGTTTGCCACGTAGGCGAGATGCAATTTCACTTGCTAGACGACCTAGAGTTTTACCCTCAGCGTCTACAACGTACCAGTCGCGTTTTACAGTTTCTGGTTTAGCAACGAAAGTTTTCATGCTAATAATAACCCGTTAATTTAAATTTACACTTAAGGAGCCTTAGCTCCCACTGACTAAGAGCCCAGTCATCACCCCTTCGAGTGGGTGGCACTCTCGACCCAACTTGGAAAAATTGAGTCTGCAGTAACGGTGGGTCGCAGGATTATAGAGAAGAGCGAAGAAAAAATCACCTCTTTTTGAACAAAATCACGAATTTTTTCTTCGTTGTCTAAAAATCGCAGACAGCCTTTAACCTAAATGCTCCCGAGCTAGGTATTCGTGACTCTGCATTTCAATCAGGCGTGACTGACAACGTTTGAATTCAAACTCCAGATGCCCTTGTGTATACAGGGCTTCTAAGGCAACTTCTGCCGAAATAATCAGTTTAACGTGTCGCTCGTAAAACTCGTCCACCAGAGCAATAAAACGTCGCGCCGCATCGTCAATATTGCGCCCCATTTGTTTCACGTCTGACAGCAATACCGTGTGATACAGTTTGGAGAGTTCAATATAGTCATTTTGGCTACGGGCGGTTTCGCACAGCTGGGCAAACGTCGCCTGAAGCACCCCGTCACAACTGGCGACAACCTCCAATTGACGATGATTGATGTCAATCTTCTGTTGGTAAGCTTTGTCTTCACCGACTAATTGACGGAAATAACGCATCAGATTACTGCGGGCGGCGTCATCAATTGGAAAGTGGTAAATCTCCGCCTGCTCCAGCGTACGTAGCCGATAGTCGACGCCACTGTCGACATTCAGGATGTGGCAATGCGTTTCGATCAATTCAATCGCCGGCAGAAAACGCGCACGCTGTAAGCCATTGCGGTACAGATCATGTGGCGGAATGTTCGACGTCGCGACCAAAATCACCCCGCGTCTGAACAGAGCCTGAAACAGAGTGCCCAGTATCATGGCATCGGTAATATCTGAAACAAAAAACTCATCAAAACAAATGACGTCCGCTTCCAACTTAAACTTATCAGCGACACACTCAAGCGGATCGCTCACCTCGGCCAGGGCCGCCAGTTCATCATGCACCCGGTACATGAAACGGTGAAAATGGACGCGCATTTTTTTCTGGATAGGTAAGGCGTCATAAAACGCGTCCATCAGATAGGTTTTACCGCGCCCCACTCCACCCCAGAAATACAGCCCTTTCGGCGCCTCCGCCTGACTTGCCTTTTTACCGGACAAACGCTGCCATAACGATCGCGTCGCTGGTGGCTGGTTCACATGCTCGAGAATCTGATGATAAAGGCTATCTAGGGCGTCGACAGCTTGTTGCTGAGCGGCATCGTGTTGAAAGCCAGGAGTTAAAAGATCGTTCTCGTATCGCTGCTTGGGAGTCATACACCTTTCCATTCAAACTTCTAATCGGAGCACACGCATTTTGCTTTATCCAATCTGGGACTCATAGTACCATGTGATTTGAACATGTGTAACCAACCGGTAAAAAACATGTTAAATAACAATGATAAGGAGCTATTATGCCTTGGATTTATGCCCTTGTTGGCCTGTTAGTAGGTGCGGTCTTGGGGATTGTGATTACCCGAATCATGACCCCTGAGTACAAAAAGCAAAAGAACATTCAGAAAGACCTGGATGCGGCTAAGTTCGAGATAGAGCAGCATCGCCAGGAATTGGCTGACCATTTTGCCCAGGCCGCAGAAATGCTGGATACACTGGGTAAAGATTACACTAAGCTGTATCAGCACATGGCGAAGACCTCTGTCGAGCTCCTTCCTAACCTGCCAGAGCAGGATAACCCATTCACGAAGAAACTCACCCAGGCGGAAGAGCCGCGTGATGTCGTGGATGAACTGAGCGAGCAGGCACCGAAAGACTACGCCAGCGGCGCCACCGGCTTACTGCGTGAGCAGGAGAAAGAGATCATTCGCTCCGCCGATGTGGTGAACGTCAAAGCCTCATAAATCACACTGGTGAACTAAACAAAGGTTTTTGAGTCATAACTCTCAGATGTAGCAATTGTTTTTTAATATTTCGGACAAATATTAACCTCAATGGCGTTAACTGAAAGGAGTTAAAACGATGAAAAAACCTTTGCTTGCCTTAACCATCCTGTCGTTAAGCATAAGTTCACTCATCACCCCTATATCGGCCACCGCAGCCTTGCCTTTTTCTGCCAGCGGTGAACAGCTGCCGAGCCTGGCCCCAATGCTGGAAAAAGTCACACCAGCGGTGGTCAGCATTGCCGTCGAAGGCACTCAGGTATCCAAACAGCGTCTTCCCGAACAGTTCCGTTTCTTCTTTGGCCCTGACTTTCCGACTGAGCAGCTTCAGGAACGTCCTTTCCGCGGACTGGGCTCCGGCGTAATTATCGATGCCGAGAAAGGCTATATCGTCACCAACTATCACGTCATCAACGGCGCCGAGAAAATCCGGGTCAAGCTGCACGATGGTCGTGAATACAAAGCAGAGCTGATCGGCGGCGATAAAATGTCTGACGTCGCGCTATTGCAGCTCGAGAAAGCGAAGAATTTAACGGAAATTAAGATTGCAGATTCGGATCGATTGCGGGTCGGTGATTTCGCCGTGGCCATCGGTAACCCGTTTGGCCTTGGCCAGACCGTCACCTCGGGGATTGTGTCAGCGCTGGGGCGCAGCGGGCTCAACATCGAAAACTTCGAGAACTTCATTCAGACCGACGCGGCCATCAACAGCGGTAACTCGGGCGGTGCTCTGGTCAACCTAAATGGTGAGCTGATCGGTATCAATACCGCCATTCTAGGCCCAAGCGGCGGTAACGTCGGTATCGGCTTTGCGATCCCGTCCAATATGATGAAAAATCTCGCCGACCAAATTCTGGAATTTGGTGAGGTCAAACGCGGCATGCTGGGGGTTCAGGGGGGCGAAGTCACCTCAGAGCTGGCTGACGCCCTGGGTTACGAGTCCAGTAAAGGGGCCTTTGTTAGCCAGGTGGTGCCTGACAGCGCCGCCGATAAAGCGGGGCTACAAGCTGGTGATGTCATCGTGTCGGTCAATGGCAAAGCGATCAACACCTTCTCAGAGCTGCGCGCTAAAGTCGCCACCCTGGGAGCTGGTAAAGAAGTCACGCTCGGCGTGGTACGTGACGGCAAAGAACGCAGCTTCCGGGTCACACTGGGCGAGCAAACCAACATCAAGACCGCTGCCGAGAAACTGCATGAAGGACTGACTGGCGCCGAGCTAACCAACACCACCAAAGGCGATCCGGTGACCGGCGTTAAAGTAACCGAAGTGAAAAAAGGCTCACCAGCTGAAGCTTATCAGTTGCAGACCGGCGACATCATCATCGGTGTGAACCGTCACCGGGTGAAAAACCTCGCGGACCTGCGTGCAGTGCTGGAGAAAAACCCGGGAGTTCTGGCGCTGAATATTCAACGGGGTGAACGTTCGATATACTTAGTCGTTCGCTAGACAAAACGCGACTCGCTTACCAAAGGGCAGCTCAGAGATGAGCTGCCCTTTTATTATTTTGAGATCTGATGCTATGCTCTGCGATTCGAATTATGTTAATTGGGGCGTTATGAGAAAACTATGCTGAAATTCCTGTTGCGGTCAGTGTTATTGGGTGTTCTGACTGCCGCTCTCCTGATCCTCGCGGTGCCTTCTTTGCGTTCCAATGTGATTCCCGTGGTCGACACCGCCAGCCCTCAAGATTTGAGCGACTTGCAGATTTCCTTCAATAGCGCTTACCGACGTGCTGCGCCGGCCGTGGTCAATATCTACAGCCGCAAGTATGCTGAAAATGACCGCACCAAATTGTCGACGCAGGGCTTGGGATCCGGCGTGATTGTGAACCCGAAAGGCTACATCATCACCAATTATCATGTCGTCGCTCAGGCCGATCAGATCATCGTAGCACTGCAAGACGGTCGCGTCGCCGCTGCGCAGCTGGTGGGCAAAGATCGCCGCACGGATATCGCGATTCTGCGTATTGAACTGTCCAGCCTGCCGGTGATCCCGCTCAACCCGAATTACTCGCCCAACGTCGGCGACGTCGTCCTGGCGATCGGTAACCCATACAATCTGGGACAGACCACGACCTTTGGCATCATCTCCGCTACCGGGCGTTCATCAATCAGCGCCGATGGACGCCAGGCCTTTATTCAAACGGATGCTGCCATCAATCAGGGGAACTCCGGAGGCGCACTGGTTAACACACGGGGGGAACTGGTTGGCATCAATACTGCATCGTTCCAACAAGCCACCGATCTGGAGACCTATGGTATCTCGTTTGCTATTCCGTATGCGCTGGCGAGTAAAATCATGGAAAAAATCATCGCTGATGGCCGGGTGATCCGCGGCTATATCGGTGTCGATGGTCAGGACATCAACCCGGTTACAGCCCGTCTGCTGGGTAATGAACATATGGGTGGTATCATCGTACTGGGGGTGGACCCCAATGGGCCTGCCAGCACCGCGGGCTTTCAGGCTCAGGACATTATCCTGAAAATCGATGGCGAAAAAGTCAACGGCCGACAAAGTGTGATGGACCTGGTTACTGACCTGCGTCCAGGTACCACCGTTGATGTGCTGATCCTACGTAAAGGCGAAGAGAAAACCCTGACAGTGACCGTTGCGGAAGACACCCGCTAGTACCGCGATTAAACCAACAGTCACAGATATAAACATCCCCGCTCATTGGCGGGGATGTTTCTTGTTACTCTTCTTCGGCAGGTTCCGTTGCGTCACTTTCCACGTCAATCCGGGTTACGCGCTGCAACCCCCTTGGCAGTAAGCTGCCACGACGGCCTCGTTCACCACGGAAATTCTCCAGGTCCGCCGGCTTCAGGCCTAACTTGCGTTTTCCGGCATAAAGCGTCACCGAGCAGCCTTGCGGCAAGGCCATCAGGTGCGAGACAAACTCTTCACGCTCTTTGGCTTTCGCTGCCGGAATGTTGATGATCTTGTTTCCTTTCCCTTTGCCCAGTTGCGGCAGGTCTTTGATCGGGAACAGTAACATCCGGCCCTGGTTAGTGATCGCCAGAATTTCATCGGAGTCGAGATCATTGATGCTTTGCGGCGTCATGATTTCCGAGTTTTGCGGCAATGTCACCAGCGCTTTACCACTGCGGTTTTTCGACAGCATATCCGCGCCTTTACACACGAAGCCGTAACCAGCATCCGAGCCAATCAACCACAGCTGATCTTCTTCACCCATCACAACCTGACGCACATGCGTGCCGGCACTAATATTGAGTCGCCCAGTGATCGGTTCACCCTGGCTACGCGCAGACGGCATAGAGTGCGATTCGAGTGAATAACTGCGACCATCACTGCCAAGGAATACGGCCTGTTGGTTGCTCTTACCGATGGCATGAGCCAGATACTTATCGCCAGACTTGTAGTTAAGCCCTTCCGCATTGACGTCATGACCTTTGGCGTGACGGATCCAGCCTTTTTCTGACAACACAACCGTGATCGGCTCACTTGGCACCAGGTCACGTTCAGTCAGCGCTTTGGCTTCCGCACGTTCTATCAGCGGTGAACGGCGGTCGTCGCCATACTTCTCAGCATCGGCTTTGATCTCTTTCTTCAGCAAGGTATTCAGACGGCGTTCGGAACCCAGCAGTTGTTCCAGTTTCTCACGCTCTTTTTCCAGCTCTTCCTGTTCACCGCGGATCTTCATCTCTTCCAGCTTAGCCAGATGACGAAGTTTGGTGTCGAGGATAGCGTCCGCCTGAATGTCGGTGATACCAAAGCGCGCCATCAGCACGGCTTTCGGATCGTCTTCGGTCCGGATGATTTCAATCACTTCATCGAGATTCAGATACGCGACCAGCAAACCTTCCAGAATGTGCAGACGTGCCAGCACTTTATCCAGACGGTATTGCAAACGACGACGTACGGTCTCACGACGGAACTCAATCCATTCGCTCAGGATTTGCACCAGCCCTTTGACTTGTGGACGGTTGTCCAGACCGATCATATTCAGGTTAACGCGGTAATTTCTTTCCAGATCCGTCGAGGCGAACAAATGGTTCATCAGTTGCTCGCTGTCGACCCGGTTCGAACGCGGAACGATCACGATACGCGTCGGATTCTCGTGATCCGATTCATCACGCAAATCGTCGACCATCGGTAGCTTCTTGGCGCGCATCTGGTTGGCGATCTGTTCCAGCAACTTCGCACCGGAAACCTGATGTGGCAACGCGGTCACCACAATGTCACTGCCTTCTTTGTGCCATACCGCACGCATTTTAATGCTGCCGCGACCGTTGCGATAAATCTTCTCGATTTCCGCTTTGGGTGAAATGATCTCCGCTTCCGTCGGATAATCCGGTCCTTTAACGTAATCCATCACCTCGGGCAGTTCCGCTTTCGGATTATCGATCAGGTGGATGGTCGCATCGGCAATTTCACGTACGTTATGCGGTGGAATGTCGGTGGCCATGCCGACGGCAATGCCAGTCACGCCATTGAGCAGAATATGTGGCAGTCGGGCTGGCAACATTTGCGGCTCTTTCATCGTGCCATCAAAGTTTGGTTGCCACTCAACCGTGCCCTGACCCAGTTCCCCGAGCAGTACTTCGGCAAACTTGGACAGTTTCGCTTCGGTATAACGCATCGCAGCGAACGATTTCGGATCGTCCGGTGCCCCCCAGTTCCCCTGACCATCAACCAGAGGATACCGGTAGGAGAATGGCTGCGCCATCAAGACCATGGCTTCGTAACAGGCGGAATCACCGTGAGGGTGATATTTACCCAATACGTCACCGACGGTACGCGCGGATTTTTTGTACTTAGCCGAAGCGGACAATCCCAGCTCCGACATGGCGTAAATGATACGTCGCTGAACCGGCTTCAGGCCATCACCAATGTATGGCAATGCCCGGTCCATGATGACGTACATGGAGTAATTCAGATAAGCGTCTTCGGTAAACTTGCGCAGTGGCAGTTGTTCAACGCCATCGTAGGTAATTTCAGTAGACATGGTTAAACCTCAACCTCCGCCTGATCGCCGTTGCGTTGCAGCCAACTGCGACGGTCATCGGCACGCTTTTTACCCAGCAGCATATCCATCATTTCATTGGTTGCTTCATCGTCATCGATGGTCAGTTGCACCAGACGACGCGTGTTCGGATCCATCGTGGTTTCACGCAACTGCAGCGGGTTCATTTCACCCAAACCTTTGAATCGCTGAACGTTGATTTTGGCTTTTTTCTTACTCAAACGTTCAAGGATGCCGTCTTTCTCGCCGTCATCCAACGCGTAAAAGACCTCTTTACCACAATCGATGCGATACAGCGGCGGCATCGCCACATAAACGTGTCCTGCCTCAACCAACGCACGGAAATGGCGGGTAAACAACGCACACAACAAGGTGGCGATGTGCAGACCATCTGAGTCCGCATCGGCCAGAATGCAGACTTTGCCGTAACGCAGGCTGTCCAGATTATCGCTGTCCGGGTCGATCCCCAATGCAACGGAAATATCGTGCACTTCCTGCGACGCCAGCACCTGATCCGCCGACACTTCCCAGGTATTAAGAATCTTACCGCGCAGTGGCATCACCGCCTGAAATTCGCGATCGCGGGCTTGTTTCGCACTGCCGCCGGCCGAGTCCCCTTCCACCAGGAACAGCTCGGTACGGTTGAGGTCCTGCACCGAACAATCGGTCAGTTTCCCCGGCAGAGCCGGGCCAGACGCGACTTTCTTACGCACCACTTTTTTGCTCGCGCGCATACGGCGATGCGCATTAGCAATACACACTTCCGCTAGTTGCTCAGCCAGTTGCGGCTTTTCATTCAACCACAAACTGAACGCATCTTTGACGACGCCAGAAACAAAGGCTGCCGTCTGACGTGACGACAGACGTTCTTTAGTCTGCCCTGCAAATTGGGGATCCTGCATTTTGACCGACAGCACGTAACTACAGCGGTCGAACACGTCATCACCGGTCAGCTTGACACCACGTGGTAGCAGGTTACGGAACTCACAAAATTCGCGCATCGCATCCAGCAGGCCCTGACGCAACCCATTCACATGGGTGCCTCCCTGCGCTGTCGGGATCAGGTTGACGTAGCTTTCGGTGATCATCTCACCGCCTTCCGGCTGCCAGATCACCGCCCAGGTAGCCGCTTCCGTTTCCGCAGAAAATTCGCCGGTAAATGGTTCTTCCGGTAACACCGGATAGCCTTTGACACCTTCGGCCAGATAGTCTTTCAGACCGTCTTCATAGAGCCACCGGTGCTCTTTGCCATTGACCTTGTCACTGAAGGTGATTTCAAGACCAGGGCACAGCACCGCTTTAGCACGCAGGTTGTTGACCAGACGCGTCACAGAGAAGTTAGCGGAGTCAAAATATTTGGCTTCAGGCCAGAAGTGCACGCTGGTGCCCCGATTACGGCGGCCACAGGTACCAGTCACAGTCAGATCTTCGACCTTATCACCGTGTTCAAAGGCAATTTCATACACCTGACCATCGCGGCGCACGGTTACTTCCACACGCTTGGACAGGGCGTTCACCACCGAAATGCCCACGCCGTGCAGACCACCGGAGAACTGATAGTTTTTGTTGGAGAATTTACCACCGGCGTGCAGCTTGCAAAGGATCAATTCAACCCCGGAAACCTTCTCTTCCGGGTGAATATCAACAGGCATACCACGACCATCATCGATCACTTCAAGTGACTGGTCGGCATGAAGAATCACTTGTACCTTGGAGGCATGTCCGGCTAACGCTTCATCGACACTGTTGTCGATCACTTCCTGACCCAGATGGTTTGGGCGAGCGGTATCCGTATACATCCCTGGTCGGCGACGTACTGGTTCTAAACCATTAAGAACCTCAATGGCTCCAGCATTATATTGTTCAGTCATAATACGGAATGCTTTCGTAAATAAATAATGAGTTACTTTACGCTCTGTTCATGAATGTTTTTGTGATTTGAGCAAAAAACGGTCAGCCATGGCTGATTTATCCGCCATGAAACGCAGCAAAGTATAGGTGGAACATAGTCTGGAAGAGCTCGACTTATGTCAAGCGACATAAGTGAGTAACAGGCAAAATTATGACTCTTCCCTCAATGAGCGCAAAGAGATGTATTACAGCCCTAAGAACTGAATAATCGCGGGCGGATAACGTTCAAAACCGACAAAACTGTGGTCTCCTCCCTGTTCAATGGTTTGTTTGGCGGCAGCAAACTTACTGACGGCCTGACGATAGTCGAGCACTTCATCCCCCGTCTGCTGCAGCAGCCAAAAATCTTGCGGATCAGCGAGCACCGGCACATCGAGTGCTTTCAGCTCTTCAATATGCGCCTTCGTCAACTGGTAACGCTCGTGGGTATACGGGTTTTCCTGTTCCCCGAGGTAATCCACCAACAACTCATATGGACGTACGGCCGGATTCACCACTACCGCTTTAAAGCCATAGCCTTGATTGAGCCAGGTCGACAAGTAGCCGCCAAGCGAACTGCCCACCAGACCAATGCGGTAATCATTCTGATACTGCTCCACAAGTTGCGTGAGCAGCTCTGCCGCTTGCTGCGGGAAACAAGGTAACTGCGGAACCACAACTTTGATGTCCGGGCGGTGTGTCTGGCAGTAGCTTTTCATGTCCGATGCTTTGACCGACAACGGCGAGCTGTTAAACCCGTGGATGTACAGTAGCAGTGGCTTTTTCATTCAGTACCCCGAAGCGCTGAAGTCAGGCAAGAAATGTCCTTCCGGCAGTCGCTGCACCTGAGTGTGCAAAGTGCCGTCTTGACACAGTTCCAGCTCACGCCATCCAGGTGACTGACGATCAAGCGCAAAATCGTTTGAGCGAGGTTTAAACTGAACGCAAGTTGAGGGGGTGGCCATCACTCGGACATCGCCACGTTGCAGATCCATTTCCTGATGAATATGGCCGCACAACACCGCACGAACATTGCTGTGTTTATCCACGATCTCCCAGAACGCCTCACTGTCTTTGAGGGTATGCTGATCCAGCCAGGCACTGCCAACCAACAATGGGTGATGATGCAATAGCACCAGCGTGTAACGATCCGGGTGAGCGCTCAACTGATTATCCAGCAAGGTCAATTGAGCATCACTCAACCGTCCGTGCGGGACCCCCACAACCTGCGAGTCCAGCAGAATCATCTGCCAGTGTTCGCCGAGCAGCACATGCTCTGCGGTCTGGATTTGCTGCGACGGCAGAATCGCCCCCATGCTGGGCTTATAATCGTGATTGCCCGGCAACCAGAAACATGGCTGGCTCAGTGGCTGGATACCACGCTCAAACTTCTCATACGACTCGCGGCTGTGGTCCTGAGAAATATCTCCGGTAGCCAGAATGGCATCAAACCCCACCTGCCGCTCAAGAATGGCTGCCACCACAGCATGAAAACTCTCCGCCGTGTTGACACTGAGTAAGCTTCCGTCTTCGGGCGCAAACAGATGAGTATCTGTAATCTGCAGCAGTTTGATCCGCTGATCTGTTGAGCTTGACGACACGTTCAAAATCTAAAACCTAAAGTAATTATTAATTTGTCTGAATCGGAGTCCGGCTGATTCCGTGTTTGAGGCAAAACGTCAGCCAGTCGCCAAGAAAACGGTTTAACTGAGCTTTTTCGTCCCGCTGTACCATGTTGACATTGGGGTACTCGTAACGCGGCTGAACACGGCTGACGCTGTCACTGCCACACACCTCTGCCACACGAGCATCGTGGTACAGCCTGACAGACATTTTTGGCAATGGAAACACCGGAATATCATCACTTTGACAGATGTCGACCAAAGTTGTGTACTTTGTGACTTCGCCCACTTCCAACTGATAAGTCATGCTGGCCGCCTGATAGCAGCGCACGTCCCCGACGCTCGGCTGGTGTGGCAGCAAAGCGTTCAGTTTGGCGTAGTTGGTCTCATAAACCCGCATCAACTCCGCCAAATCAACGTGATACGGTTTTCTCAGTGCTACTTCAGCCATTGTGATCTTAAATGCTCATAATTGAGTTCTAACCATTGCAGTGCAATTATTGAGGCACCATTCTCAAATTTACCTTCCCGTACATATTGATACGCTTGTGCACGTGACAACACCCGTACGCGGATGTCTTCGCCTTCATAATCCAGCCCGTGAATGCCCTTGGCCGTGGACGCGTCCACTTCACCGACAAACACATCCAACATTTCCGAGCAGCCCCCTGCTGACGGGTAGTAAGAGGTGACTTTTTCCATGCGACCGATGTTGATCCCCGCCTCTTCCGTCGCTTCCCGGCGAACCACTGCCTGAGCCGACTCATCACGATCGATCATTCCTGCAATGATTTCCAGTTGCCACGGATGTTGGTGCTCCAGCGCACCTACCCGGATCTGCTCGATGATGACCACTTTATCAGTTACCGGGTCATAAGGAAGCATAGCGGCTGCATGGCCTCTTTCAAACATCTCGCGTTCAATGGGCTCGCTCCAGCCACCAGCAAACAACTTATGCCTGAAACGATACTTTACCATCTTGAAGAAACCATGAAACAACGTCTCTTTGGCGATGATTTCTACATCGTCCACAGTAAACTCAGCTTGTTGCTCGTCAAATTGTTGCATTTATCACCTCTCTGAGTGAATCTAATAGTTTACGCAGAGAAGCACTGAACCACCAAGGACTTGGCTCAACTTTTTATACAATTTTTATAGTAAAATTTAAATTGATTAATTAAATTTATTGTACAATTGGACAGCTAAGTGTAAAAAAGTGCAAAGTTTCGAGTGAATTACCATCAAATTACGTTAGAATCTCAACAGTCACCCTCTTTGAACCAGGCAGGTATAGGACCAATGAAAAAACTGCTTCCTCTATTTATCAGCGCTGCGCTCGGCAGTCTGAGTACTTCGGCATGGGCGGATACGCTGGCTGAAATTTACAACCAGGCAAAAGACAACGATCCAACGCTTATGAGCGCGGCCGCTCAGCGTGATACTGCATTCGAAGCAGTGAACTCAAGCCGTAGTGTATTGCTACCGCAAATTGACCTGACTGCCGGTTACAATATTAACCGCAGTGATGAAGACGCACGTGAAAGCGACAAGCTGACCGCTGGCGTAAACTTCTCACAACAACTGTACAACCGTTCAAGCTGGATTTCGCTCGATACGGCCGAGAAAACTGCGCGCCAGGCAGACTCAACGTACGCGGCGGCGCAACAGGATCTGATCCTGCGTGTGGCTCAGGCGTACTTCGATGTACTGCGCGCTCAGGACAACCTCGAATTTGTCCGCGCGGAAAAAGCCGCGGTGGGTCGCCAACTCGAGCAAACCAAACAACGTTTTGAAGTTGGCTTGTCTGCCATCACCGACGTGCATGACGCCCAGGCTCAATACGATGCGGTTCTGGCAGATGAAGTCCTGGCACAAAATGACCTGACCAACAGCTATGAAGGTCTGCGTCAGATCACCGGACAAGATCACGCCAATCTGTATGTTCTGGATACCAAACGTTTCTCTGCCAGCAAACCTGGTGAAGGTGCAGAGTCACTGGTGAAAGAAGCCGAGCAACGCAACCTGCAGCTATTGAGTGCACGTATTTCTCAGGACATCGCGCGCGACAACATCTCTCTGGCGAGCTCTGGGCATCTGCCATCACTGACGCTGGACGGCGGCTACAACTTCGGTAACGACAGCAACAGCAATGCCAACAATGGTCCGAATGAACAGTACAACGACTTCAACATCGGTGTGAACCTGTCGGTACCTCTGTACACCGGCGGCAACATCAACTCGCAAACCAAGCAGGCTGAATACCAGTACGTGGCAGCGAGCCAGGATCTGGAAGCGACTTACCGCAGTGTGGTCCGTGATGTTCGTGCGTTTAACAATAACATTAGCGCGTCTATCGGTGCGATCCGTGCCTACGAACAGTCGGTTGTGTCGGCCAGATCAGCTCTGGAAGCAACGGAAGCGGGCTTTGATGTCGGCACCCGTACCATTGTGGACGTACTGGACGCGACCCGTCGCCTGTACGATGCCAACAAAAACCTCTCGGATGCTCGCTACAACTACATCATTAGCGTACTGCAACTGCGTCAGGCTATCGGTACTCTGAATGAGCAGGATGTCATGGACATCAGCGCCGGCCTGAAACCAGCACCGGCGTCTAAGCCAGGTAAAACCTCGTAAACCGAGTTCAAGATACGCAAAAGCCGCTGACAACAGCGGCTTTTTTTCTTATCAATGTCCCGGCCCTAGTCTCTGGCCATGACCGGAATCCCACTCACAGCACTTAACCTTTGCCGCCTTTAATCGCATCGATGATTTCGGTGGTCGAGCAGCCATCTTCAAAGTTCAGTACTCGTACTTCACCGCCGTTGGCAATCACTTCCTTACCTCCTGCGATCTCTTCCGGCTTGTAATCACCGCCTTTGACCAGCATATCCGGCAGCACCTCTGAGATCAGGCGTTGCGGCGTATCTTCACCAAACGGCACCACCCAGTCCACTGCTCCTAGCCCCGCTAGTACTGCCATACGGCGATCCGTCGGATTGACCGGACGCCCCGGCCCTTTGAGGCGCTTCACCGATTCATCCGTATTAACGGCAACGATTAATCGATCGCCCAGCTCGGCCGCGTGATTGAGGTAAGACACATGACCAGCATGCAGAATGTCAAAGCAGCCATTGGTCATAACCACTGTCTCCCCTTTCGCCTGAGCTCGCTTCACGGCTTCGATCAGCGCAGATTCAGAGATCACACCGTAGTCGGTATCTTTGCTACCGTGGATCGCTTCCGCCAGCTCAATGGTCGACACCGTTGACGTGCCCAGTTTACCCACGACCACACCGGCTGCCGCGTTTGCCAGCGCACACGCTTCATCCAGAGGTTTACCCGCAGAAACCGACGCCGCCAGGACCGAAATCACCGTGTCACCGGCCCCGGTCACATCAAAGACTTCTTTTGCCTGAGTCGGCAGATGGAACGGCTCCTGACCACGACGCAGCAATGTCATCCCGTGTTCACTGCGTGTCACCAGCAGAGCTTCAAAGTCAAACTGTTCGATCAGCGCCAAACCTTTGCGGACCAGTTCCTCTTCATTGCGAACTTTGCCCACCACCAATTCAAACTCTGTCATGTTCGGTGTCAGCAGAGTCGCGCCGCGGTAACGTTCAAAGTCGGCCCCCTTCGGGTCAATGAACACAGGTACCTGAGCCGCACGGGCTTTCTGGATCAGTTGCTGCACATTTTCCAGCGCACCTTTGTCGTAGTCCGACAGGATCACCGCCCCCACTTTGGGTAGTGCACGCTCCATACGCTCATTGATTAACGCCGGATCCACGTCTTCAAACTTGTCTTCAAAGTCAAGGCGGATCAGCTGCTGACCGCGGCTCAGCACCCGCAGTTTGGTCACGGTCGGGTAGTTGGGCAACGCCACGAAATCACAACTCACTTTGAGCGCCGTGAGTGTCTCAGTCAGTACCTTGGCTGGCTCATCCATCCCGGTTAAACCGACGATATGGGCGTGTCCCCCCAGCGACGCAATGTTCATCGCAACGTTGGCGGCCCCGCCTGGACGCTCTTCGTTATTCTCTACTTTGACTACCGGCACCGGGGCTTCTGGAGAAATGCGCCCGGTTGGCCCATACCAGTAGCGATCAAGCATCACATCACCAATGATCAACACGCCCGATGAGCTGTAATCAGGTAGGATTGGTTTCATTGTGGATCTCCCATATTAATTTCTGCGCGAAGTGTAGCACAGGCAAAAAAGTCACTAAACTCCTGCTTTGACCTCAGCCAAGCCATTGGTTCCATCCTTGGATCACTACATTGCGCTCGGCGGTCAGCTTTTCTTCAGCCACGTCGGCGTCCAGATTGAGTAAATTGCGGTGATGGATATGATCGCGCATCGTGGTGTACGCCTGAGTCAGGGCCATCGCCTGAGTTTCATCCATAATGCCTTGCTGGAGCATCGACTCAAAAATACGCACGTTGTCCGACCAACGGGTCAGTTTCGGTTTTTCATGGCTGTAGCGCAGGACCAGGTACTGAGCGAGAAATTCAATGTCGGTGATGCCACCCGGATCTTGCTTAAGCATAAAACGCCCCGCCTTTTTCCCGCCAAGATGCTCACGCATCTTATGACGCATCTCGACCACCTCACGTTTGAGGGTCGCCTCATCCCGTGGACGGGCAAGAATGCCATGACGGATTTGATGAAACGCCTGTTGCAGCGGCGCGTCACCGTAAATCATCCGCGCACGAACCAGGGCCTGATGTTCCCAGGTCCAGGCTTCGGTTTGCTGGTATTCGGCAAACGCCTCCGTCGGACTGACCAGCAGTCCAGAAGCCCCGGATGGCCGTAAACGAGTGTCCGCTTCATACAGAATGCCAGACGCCGTGCGTGTGGAAAAAATATGAATGATGCGCTGCGCGAGACGCAAATAGAACTGACGGCCATCGATCTCTTTTTTGCCGTCGGTATACACGTTCACCGGGCAGTCGTGCATGAACACGATATCCAGATCTGAGTTGTACCCCAACTCCCAACCGCCTACTTTCCCATAGCCGACGACGGCAAAACCTTTGCCTTCTCGCTCGCGCAAATGGGTAGGTTCACCGTATTTTTCCGCCATCTGCTGCCAGGCCTGGTGCACCACCGCCTCGACGATCGCTTCAGCCAGATAGGTCAAATGGTCGCTGACTTTCATCACTGGCAGCACGCCGGCAATGTCGGCCGCAGCAATACGCAGCATGCAGATCTGTTTGAACTGGCGCAGCGCTTCCATCTGCTGCTCAAGATCGTCTTCCGGAATGCGGGCCAGAAAGTCACGTAATTCTGTTTGATAGGAGTCAAGCGGCACCGGATTGTACAAATGCTGTGGATCAATCAGCTCATCCAGCAGAATCGGATAACGCCCCAATTGCTCGGAAATCATCGGACTGGCGGTACACAGGCGAACCAGTTGAGTCAACGCTGCCGGATGCTCATCCAGCAGCTCGAGATAGGTAGTGCGCGTCACAATTTTATGCAGCAGATGCAAAACCCGGGGCAAGCCAAAGCGGGCGTCCTGATGGTCGAAAATCGCTTTGAATATTTTGGGCATTAAACGATTTAAGACTTCACGTCCGCGTGGGCCGAGTGTTTTCTTGGCCAGATCATCTTTAAAGTGGACGATCACCCGCGCCATGACATCCGGCTCGTCACTGTGGACATCTTGCTCCAGAATGTGGCTCATCACTTCCGGCTTGTGGGCCATGTCCCATAGCTCGTGGTAATACTGCTCGGTGTTCGACTCTTCGTCGTCATCGGCACCGATCAGCTCGGCAAAAATAGCGTGTACCGCAGCCATGTGAATTTGAGTTTCCGACAGCAATGCACGCCAATCCGGGTAGCCCATCGCGATCGCCAGCTTGAGTTGTTCGAGCTCGCAATCTGGCAGGGTTTGGGTCTGTTTGTCGGCCATCGCCTGCAGCAGGTTTTCCTGGCGGCGCAGGTAACAATATGCCTCGCGCAATACATGGACTTCTTCTGGTTTCAGCAAACCAAGCTCACCAGTCGCCTCTAAAGTTTCCAGTAACCCCCGCTGACGCAGTGAAGGCTCACGTCCCCCCCGAATCAGCTGGAATACCTGCGCAATAAATTCCACCTCCCGAATGCCACCAGCGCCCAGCTTAATGTTATTGCTCAATCCTCGCCGGCGTACTTCGCTGGAAATCATCGACTTCATCCGTCGCAGCGACTGGACCGCGCTGAAATCGATGTAACGACGGAACACAAAAGGCCGCAGCATCTGACGCAGTTCCTGATATTGGGGGTACATTTCACTGCCCATGACCCGGGCTTTGACCATCGCATAGCGCTCCCAGTCACGGCCTTGTTCCTGATAATAATCTTCCAGCGCAGCGTAGCTCATCACCAGCGGGCCACTTTCCCCAAACGGACGCAAACGCATGTCGACCCGATAACAGAAACCGTCGAACGTGTGCTGATCGAGGGCTTTGATGATGCGCTGACCAAGACGGGTAAAAAATTGGGCATTGGCGATGCTGCGTCGTGCGCCCTGCGTTTCGCCATTTTCCGGATAGGTAAAAATCAAGTCGATGTCTGACGAGAAGTTGAGTTCACCGCCCCCCAGTTTGCCCATGCCTATAATCAGCATCGGCTGTGCTTCACCTTGCTCATTGCACGGCGTGCCCCACTCCTGACAACAGCTCTGGTACTGCCAGTGGTAAGTCTCAAAGATCATCGCCTCTGCCAGCTCGGATAAGTGCGCTAGACTCTCTTCTAATGTCCACAGATTGAGAAAATCACGCCAGGCAATCAGCACCATTTCCCGGTTGCGAAACTGACGCAATACCCGGTGACCACTCATTTCATCCGCACAGCTGGTCAACAGCGAGTTAAGACGGGAACGGTATTGAGCTGCCCGATCGGATTCAGCCAACATCGCGGGCAGGCTGCGCAGCAAGGTCTCGTCGCGCTGCAAAGCCTCGGTCACAAATTGACTGAGACCGGCAATATAGTGCAGTTGCTGTTGATGTTGCTTGGGCCAATCGGCGTAAGCCGGCTGTTGAATGATCCCTTCCAGAGCAGTCTCAGCGACAGGCTGGAGTGACGCGGGTAATTGCATGATTCTTCCTTGCTTTTGGCGGGCGTGAAACCTTAATGTCATGAACTCATTTATACCAGAGTTTCCGCAATAAAAAACGCCCACTGGTGAGAGTGGGCGTTGCTTCAAAGCTTTTGGCGTCAGACTTTAAACACAGTGATCTTACGATCGAGCTCTTCCGCGTTACTTTGCATGATTTCCGAGGTTTCCAGCAGCTCGGTCACCACGGTCACCGAGGCTTCCACCAGCTCACGCACATTGGTCAGGTTCTGGTTCATTTCTTCCGCCACGCTGCTCTGCTGTCCGGCCGCGGTGGCAATCTGGAAATTCATGTCGTTGATCTGGTTTACCTGAGACACAATGCCGTCCAGCTCGGTACCGGCATTGGTCACCAGCTCCACCCCTTCCGCTGCTTCGACAACACTTTTCTCCATCAGGTCCACCGCCGAACTGGCACTGTCTTGCAACTGAGAGATCATGTCCTGGATTTCGACTGTAGCCTGCTGAGTGCGCTGCGCCAGGTTACGGACCTCATCCGCCACCACCGCGAAGCCGCGGCCCGCTTCCCCTGCACGGGCAGCTTCGATTGCGGCATTCAATGCCAGCAGGTTGGTCTGCTCCGAAATGCCCTGAATGGTGCCGACCACACTGCCAATGGAGACCACGCTTTCTTCAACCTGATTCACCGCCTGGGCTGAGGCCGAGATATCCTGTGACAACTCACTGATTTTCGACACCGTGCCACGTACAAACTGCTGACCCGAAGCCGCTTGGGTCGAAGCGCTTTCGGTCAGAGAGGACGCACTCTGAGCGTGCTCGGCCACGGTTTGTACCGTCGAACTCATTTCGCTCATCGCCGTGGCCAGTTGATCGATCTCATTAAATTCTTCCTGAGCAGACTCTTTGGTCTCCGACATGCTCAGGGTCATCACTTCGGTCAGCGAGGCCAGTTCTTGGGAAGACTGAATTTGCAGTTTGATCATCTCCTGCAACTGACGACGGGTGGTTTCCAGCTCTCTGGCAACATCTCCGTATTCATCTTTGCACGCCATCTCAATGGGCACCGACAGATCTTTGCTGGCCATCTGTTTGATCGATTCGCTCAGATAGCGGGTCTGGCGCAGCATGATCCGCGCCGCAAACAGCAACAACGCCACAAACACCACAATCATCAGCGCCGTTTGCCACGCCACCTGCACCAAATAAGCCTCGTAGTGCTGCTGGGCTACGGCCGTGTTCTGGGTCGCAGCCAGCAGGGACTGATAGAAGGTGCTCGCATCCCACAACTGTTTTGCGACAATCAAAATGGTACTGAACACCATCAGCATCACCATTTTGGGTACCAGGCGAATATCCGTGATCACCCTTTCCCATGGCTTGAATGCCATTGTTGTCATATCTGTTCTCCATTAAGTTATAGTTCTGGAACCCATTTTCTGAGCTCGTGTGCAAACACAAACGGGTTCAGCGTATTTATTTCGAGCTTCGTATGAAAAAAGATGATACCAAAGACGTCGTTAAGCCGTTGAGTCTGCTGTCACTGATTTTGTCGATTGTGTCGCTATTTGTGATCTCTGGCCTTTTGTTTATCCCGGTGGATCACGATACCCGACAGGTTCTTATCGGCCTTGACTTTGTGATCTGTAGTATTTTTCTCCTGCAGCTGACCACAGACTTGATCCGCGCCGCAGATCGTCTGCAATTTCTGAAACGCCACTGGATTGACTATCTGGCCAGTATTCCGATGATCGAACCCCTGCGTTTTGCGCGGATCTTTCACATCCTGCGGGTTATCTGGGTGATCCGCTCCGGGCGTTTTCTGATGCGCCAGTTGGTCACCAACCGACGAGAAACAACACTGGCTTCGATTTTGCTGTTGATCGTGGTGCTGCTGACGATTGGCTCAAGCATGATGCTGTCACTGGAGTCCGCTGCGCCAAATGCCAATATTCATACCGCAGGTGACGCCATCTGGTGGGCGCTGGTGACAATTTCTACTGTGGGGTACGGCGATCATTATCCGGTGACCGACGGTGGTAAGATCCTCGCAGGGGTGCTGATAGTGTGTGGCGTGGGCTTATTTGGTATGACCTCAGGTCTGGTCAGTTCTTTGCTGACGTCGCCGTCACGCATTCAAGAACAGCGCTCTGCCAATAAAGAACGCATGTTGCACGAATTGCTGGCGCAGCAAAGCGAGATCCTGCGCCGTATTCACCAGTTGGAAAAAGACATTGCTGCGACAAAAAAACAGGATGCCTGAGCATCCTGTAAGTCATCATTCCTGCCAGTAAGGCTTGGCCTCGACACTGATGAGGCGCGTCTGCTCCATGGCATGCAAAATGGAACTCTCCTGGCGTTGCAGCCAGCGCAGTAACTGCTCCTGCTCTTCGCCTTCAAGCTTGTCGGTCAGCACTTCCAGCGGCTTGAGCGTTAACAGATCGTCAATACCCTGCATCAAATCAGCCCAGGGGAGACGAAAACTCATCCGCTCGTCCGGGTTGTACAGGTTAGCAAAGCTCATCCCGGTATACAGATTGCGCATCAGACGATACTGCTGGTCAATATACTCCTGTTTGGACAACTCACGCTCCGGCGGAAACGCTTCGAGCAATTCCGCCCAGGTGCGATCCAATTGCTGCACTGAAAAGGCCTGAATATTGCGCGCCATTTTCTCTCGCGCTTTATCGTCCAGAAATGGCTGCCAGCCTCGGGTCAGGATCCAGCGGCTCAAATCCAGCAGCAGTCCGGTATAACGGGCGGAGCTGAGCAATTGCAACGTCTCTTCCCGCTCGGGGAGCTGCTCTTCCAACAATTTCAATTCACCGACCAAAAACTTGCGAGCATCGAGCTTACGCAGCGCGTGTCCTTTATCTTCCAGCAAGTCTTCCAGGTAATCGTAGGTTTTCAGCCAGCCCAACTCCTCTTCCAGCCACTTGAGTTCCTGACGTAAGATGGCACTGGCGCGGCGCGGTACGATGCCACCGAACACTGTTAAAATCTGACGGATAAAGCTGATCGCATGGCTGATTTCATGCAGCGCTGGCACCGATTCCGTTTCCGTGTACAACTGCTCATGGTCGTGCCAGTGTGCCAGCGCGTGCTCGAGCGATTTGATGAAACAGGATTCCACCGTGTCGTGCTTGTCGGTATCCACCAGAGACAAAGGTTGCGCGGTGCCAATTTCATACCCCATTGCCAGGCGGTAGCCACGCGCCGCTTTACTCAGGTTCCCAAGACGCATTCCCCCCGACTCACCCAAGGTGCGTGCCAGCGTAAACAGCGCATCGGTTTGACCCGATTTCAGCTCCAGCTCTACCTCGCAAATCGGCTCTTGTTGCTCCCCCGCGACCACCAGCCCTTGGTCAAAAGCGACTTCGACCTGGCTCCCGTCCGCCATTCCTACTAGCCATTGCTCGCGGGCAAAGTTGGTTGAGAATAAGGGCGTAAGTTCAGTTTGCAGGGTGTCTAAGGCTTTGCCTTCAGGCCAGATATCTTCGGGGTGGAGAGTTAAATCAGGAGTGTTGCAGGAGTGTTCGGCATTGTATTCCGGTCGCTGGTGCAACCCTGCGACCACCCGGCCTGCGGTTTTCACCGTTTGCACGAAAACATCATCATAGCGGCGGATCCGTAGCCCGATGTCATGCTTTCGTAACCAGTTATCAGGCGTATCAAAATAGGTATTACCAAGCTCTCGACAACTGTGCTGAAGTACTTTGGTTTCAGAAATCTTGTCACGTAAGGTTTCTGAAAATTCAGGAGAAACAAAAAACTTCAGTTCTATCTCGGTTTCCATAGTTGTACCTTTCAAAGCAGATAGCGACAGGATATTGCCTAAATTCCAGCGGGGCAAGAAGGAAATATCGCCCCAATGATGATCTAAAACAGTTTTAATGAGTGATTTAATGCGTTACCATGCGCGCCTTTATAGCCATCGTTCAACATTTCGCCACGAAATGGTGTATGTTTTTTTAAGGTTATAGCAATTAGGTTGAATAACCATGCCAGTAAATACAATCATGGGGTTATTTGCAAAGTCCCCTATTAAGCCTTTGCAGCGACACGTTGTTTGTGTAAACGAATGTTGCTCTCACCTGGTGAACTTTTTTGAAGTGTGCTCTCAGGGCGACTGGGAAAAAGCAGCAGAAATTCGCGCACAGATTTCTCACCTTGAGAAAGAAGCTGACGTATTGAAGCGCGAAATCCGCCTGAAACTTCCTCGCGGTTTGTTCATGCCTGTCGACCGTACAGACATGCTGGAGCTACTGACCCAGCAAGACAAACTGGCTAACCTGGCGAAAGATGTCGCCGGCCGTGTCTACGGTCGCCAGCTCATCATTCCTGCCCCTCTACAAGAAAACTTCATCGCTTATTTAAAACGTTGTCTGGATGCGGCGAATCAGGCGCAAAAAGTGATCAACGAGCTCGATGAGTTATTGGAAACTGGATTCAAAGGCCGCGAAGTGACACTTGTGGCTGAGATGATCAATCAACTGGATGTGATCGAAGATGACACCGATGCGATGCAAATCCAGCTTCGTCAGCAACTGATGGCGATCGAAGCGGACATGAATCCAATCGATGTGATGTTCCTGTACAAAATCTTTGAATGGGTCGGCGGTATTGCAGATCAGGCGCAGCGCGTAGGCGCACGTCTTGAGCTGATGCTTTCCCGCTCTTAACAGTTAATCAAATAACGAAGAGCACCAGACAGACACACTTGTATTTAACGATGACCTGAGCACATCGAGGGGTCATCGTGTGTCTCGTTTTTGCTCCGCTTGTTATAAAAAACAACTAGGTATTACGATGGATATCCTCGCGAACTACGGCACTGTCCTGATTATTGTTGCTGCTCTTTTCGGCTTCCTGATGGCAATTGGTATTGGCGCAAATGACGTCGCCAACGCAATGGGTACATCAGTCGGCTCAAAAGCGCTGACCGTAAAACAAGCCATCATCATTGCGATGATTTTTGAATTTGCGGGTGCTTACCTTGCAGGCGGTGAAGTAACCGATACTATCCGTAAAGGTGTGATTGAAACCTCTCTTTTCGCCAACCAGCCTGACATTCTGGTATACGGCATGATGTCCGCGCTGCTGGCAGCCGGCACCTGGCTGCTGCTGGCGTCCTACATGGGCTGGCCAGTATCGACCACCCACTCGATTATCGGTGCCATCATCGGTTTTGCTTGTGTGTCCGTTGGCACCGAAGCGGTGGACTGGGGCAGTGTGAAAGGTATTGTGGGCAGTTGGATCATTACCCCTATCATTTCCGGCTTCTTTGCTTACGTTATCTTTGTCAGCGCACAGCGCCTGATCTTTGATACCGAGAAGCCACTGATCAACGCCAAGCGCTTTGTGCCTGTGTACATGTTCATCACTACTATGGTGATCGCGCTGGTGACGATCAAGAAAGGGCTGAAGCACGTTGGCCTGCACCTGAGCAACACCGAAGCCTGGTTCTGGGCGATGGTGGTGTCGGCACTGGTGATGATCGGCGGCTTCCTCTACATTCAGAAGAAATTTGCCAATCGCGATGAAGATCACAGCTTTGCCGGTGTGGAAAGCATCTTTTCCGTGCTGATGGTGATCACAGCGTGTGCGATGGCCTTTGCGCACGGCTCAAATGACGTTGCTAACGCGATTGGTCCTCTGTCTGCCGTGGTATCGACGGTTGAGCACATGGGACAAATCACCGCGAAAAGTGAAATTGCCTGGTGGATTCTGCCGCTGGGTGGGATCGGTATCGTTGTGGGTCTTGCGACGCTGGGTCATAAGGTCATGGCAACAGTTGGTACCGGTATTACAGAACTGACCCCTAGCCGTGGCTTTGCAGCGCAGCTGGCAACCGCTTCGACTGTGGTTCTGGCCTCAGGTACCGGTTTGCCTATTTCGACCACACAGACACTGGTCGGCGCGGTACTGGGTGTGGGTTTTGCGCGTGGTATTGCCGCCCTTAACTTAGGCGTTGTGCGTAACATCGTGGCGTCCTGGATTGTCACGCTACCGGCAGGGGCCTTGTTGGCGGTCGTATTCTTCTATGCAATGCAGGCCTTATTCGGCGCTTAAGCCGCGTCAACACTATGTAAGCGCTCTGTCATTATTGACTCAAACGCACAGAAAGGGAGGCTTTGCCTCCCTTCTTAGTTGATCATACCGCCGAAAGTTTTTACTATTTGCTGCCTCAAGCGCGATATACAAACAAAGCAACACTGAAAGGATTTACCGTGAAAAAACTGATTTGCATGGTTCTGGCTTCAATGCTGGTAGTACCGGCGGCCCTCGCCCAAAACCGTTACATTGCGGACAAACTATTTACCTACATGCACTCAGGTCCTAGTACTCAGTACCGAATCATTGGCAGTGTGGACGCTGGTGAGAAAGTCACTCTGGTGTCTACCAGCAAAGAAGCCGGCTTCACCCAAATCGTCGATGAACGTGGCCGTAAAGGCTGGGTGGATTCCAAATTCGTGACCTCTCAGGAAAGTATGGCGGTTCGCCTGCCAAAACTGGAAGCAGAGTTATCGGACGTGAAAGACAAACTGGCTAATGCCCAGAAGAACGCCGACTCCGCCAAAGCCGGACTGGTCGACTCGCTGGACATTCGCAATAAGCAGATTGCGGAACTGGAGCAAAACTACAGTGACATCAGCCAGCAACTGACTGAGTCTCAAACCGAAGTCCGTGAACTGCGTGCTCGTCTGGATACTCAGAAAGAAGATCTGCTGCTGAAGTACTTTATGTACGGCGGTGGTGTCGCGGGTGCCGGTCTGTTGTTCGGCCTGATTCTGCCGCACATCATGCCGCGTCGCAAACGCTCTCCGGCGGGCTGGGCGTAATCGCCCCCGAAGACGTCGATAACCGAAGATAAAAAGAAAAGGTCACCCTCTGGTGACCTTTTTTGTAGTGCTTGTACTCAGCCTGGCCAGTCATACAGCGCTGGCACACGAATCAGCTTACCGCGAAAACGAATGGTGCACGATTGCGGCGCGATACGCACCAGTTGGGTATCCGCATCAATCTGTTCCCCTTGCTTGTATTCCTGACCGTTAATTTTCACCCAGCGGCGATTGGCGTCACTGGTGTACACATGGGTCTGAAAATTCATGGCGGGTAACTGGCCGATCAGATCATCGCCCGCCATCGATAAATCCACCGCAGCGTCGTCCGCCTCACCGGTATCTCGCATCGCAGCTCGGACCGACTCAGACGACATGGCCGCTTCTACCCGCCGCGCCAGTGACGGTGGCAGCGAGCTGAGGTCGACCCCATCCAGCTCAGAGTCGGTACTTGGTGCCGACGAGGTCGACGGTGTTGGCTCATCGCGACGAATGGCAGGCTCCGCCTGTGGCCGTGGCGTGGTCCGCCGATTCACCGCCAGCGTTGCAAAATCCGGGTACGGTTTGACCGACAGCGCCGCTGGCACATCCACGACCACTTCTTGTGGCTGATTGCTGCTTATCCAGTCCACCAGCGCCGATTGATAACTCTGATAGCCCACCCAGGAAACCGTGGCCACCGCCGGCAGCAACAGGCAGGTTGCATGCAACCACAATGGCGTATCCGCTCTGTGACTGACGGCCTGACGACCGGCGCCCCCCGGAGCGGAATTGTGTAACTGCTGATGACTGCGCTCTGACTGCTCCAGCGCTTTCAAGACATTCGACATCAGACGTCCTCCTTCACAACAGACAGAACGGGCGGATTGGTTTGCGTCATCAACTCCAGACGACGCAGCGTCCGCACCCCGGCAATGCCGTCGACGTTCAGTCCCTGCCAGCGCTGGAACATTTCGACTTTACGTTTCAGCTCGGCATCAAAGCGATCACTGCCATCATAACTGTCCCCCATTAGCAGCGACAGACGCTCATTCAGCATCGCGACTGCGCTGCCACGCATGCCAGGTTTGAGGGTTGCATGCCAGACACTTTGCCAGATGTAATGGTATTCCCCTGACCACAGCTCTTTCAGCCACTTGGTCTCAAACTCAAGGCGCTGTCCATCCACCAACAGCTGCACCGTATCGGCACCGAGGTGATACAGCACTGCGTAGCTAGCCTGACCGTTGACATGCAGAGTTAACACCACCGGAAAACCAAGCTGCTCAATATCACTGAGCGCCCCCATGGCACTCTCACAGCGGAACAGGCTGTTGTCGTTGTCAGCACAGAAGCGATCCAGCATGGAAGCCTGATACCCCCAGACTTTATACAGCTCCGCCAGCGGGTCTTCGAGTGACGTGGAACGAACCAAAGCCTCCGGCAGGGACGGCGGCATCACTTCCTGTGTAATTTCCACGTCCGGCTGCTGCGGATGCTGCGCTTCAATCTGTTGTTCAATCCAGGGCTGAGCCATCACCGGTGTCCATTGATACCCAAGCCAGGCGAGACCCAAGCCAATCACCACAGAGGCCGTCAGCGCCATACCAGAGCGTTTTGGCGGCGCACTCCTGGCCGAGACATTAAAGGAACTCTGAAACGCCATAACTTCTTCACAGGCGCTCTGTACGGTTGCGTGGCTCGGCTTATGCTCCCCGATCTGATACGCCTGTTTGAGCGCGGCGTCGCACACCAGGTTGATCAGACGAGGAATACCCTGCGTCTGTACCCCGATCAGTTTAAGGCTTTTGACTGCAAATAGATCCCGTTCGCCGCCGGCCAAATCGAGACGAAACTGAATGTACTTGGCGGTCTCTTCAATATTGAGCGGTAGTAAGTGGTAGCGTCCGGTGATCCGCTGAGCCAGCTGTCGCAACTGTGGCATCTGCAGTTTCTGCTGCAGTTCTGGCTGACCAATCAACAGCACCTTCAATAACTTACGGCTCTCTGTTTCCAGGTTAGTGAGCAAACGCAGTTGTTCGAGTACGTCCGCCGCCAGATGTTGCGCTTCATCGATCACCAGCAGTGTCTGTTTGCCGTGCGCATGGCTGTGGAGCAGAAACTGGTAAATGGCCTGGCTGAGCTGTTTGAGAGTCGCATCCGCCGGATACTGGATGCTGAATTCATCACAAATCGCCTGCAACAGCTCAATATCGGAGAAGGTCGGATTCAAAATAAACCCGGCCTGTGTGGTCGGGTCGAGAGATTTGAGCATTGCACGGGCAACCGTTGTCTTTCCCGTACCGACTTCGCCGCTGAGCATGGCGAAGCCGCCCCCGTCGCCTAGCCCGGCACGCAGATGCTGGATGGCTTCTTTGTGTCGCTGGCTGAGAAACAGGTAACGAGAATTGGGAACGATCGAGAACGGCAATTCCACAAATCCAAAAAATTCCTTATACATTCTCTCGTCTCTATAATTTCACTAATAAGAAAAGTACCATTGCCGTGTAATCCAAGCCAATGGCTGTTTCTGATTTTGAGGTTTGATAAGTGCAAGTATACCTAGTTGGTGGCGCTGTGCGCGACCAGTTGCTCAATATTGCTGTCTATGACAAAGATTGGGTTGTCGTCGGCAGCGCTCCACAGCAGATGCTCGACGCGGGCTTTACGCCCGTAGGTAAAGATTTCCCGGTGTTTCTGCATCCAGACACCAAGGAAGAGCATGCTCTGGCCCGAACCGAACGCAAAACCGGCGCTGGCTATAAAGGTTTTGACTGTTACTTCGCACCGGACGTCACGCTGGAAGACGATCTGCTGCGCCGCGATCTGACCATCAACGCAATGGCACAAGACACCCAGGGTAACATCATTGACCCTTATGGCGGCCAGCAGGATCTCCATGACCGGATTCTGCGCCATGTCTCGGCCGCGTTTGTCGAAGATCCCTTACGGGTATTGAGAGTCGCCCGTTTTGCAGCGAAACTCGCTCACCTCGGTTTTCGCGTTGCCGACGAAACCATGGCGTTGATGGCTAACATCGCCGCCAGTGGAGAGTTGGATCACCTGACCGCTGAGCGGGTGTGGCAGGAGTGGCACAAATCCCTCTCAACTTCTGCGCCACAGGTGTTTCTTCAGATACTGCGCGATTGTGGCGCCCTCAAACACATTTTGCCGGAGCTCGACCGGCTGTTTGGCGTCCCACAACCCGAAAAGTGGCACCCGGAGATCGATACCGGTGTTCATACCCTGATGGTGGCCGAGCAAGCAGCGCAACTGTCTGAGGCTCTGCCAGTGCGCTTCGCCGCACAGGTGCACGATCTGGGCAAAGGCGTGACACCAGAAAAAGAGTGGCCGAGCCATAAGCTGCATTGCCACACTGGCCTGAGCTTGATTGAACAATTGTGTGAGCGGATCCGGATTCCGAACGAATATCGCGATCTGGCGCTGGCGGTGTGCGCACAACATTCCAATGTTCACCGCGCGGCCGAACTTAAGCCGGCCACCAAGCTGAAAGTGCTCAACAAGCTGGATGTATGGCGCAAACCCGAGCGGTTAAACGCGGTGCTGCGGTGCTGTGAAGCCGACCACCGTGGCCGGCTTGGTCTGGAACAGAATCCGTACCCGCAACGGGCGATTTTTCTGCGCGCCTACCACGCCGCGCTCAACGTGGATGTTCAACAGGTGATTGCGGATGGATTTAAAGGGAAAGCCATTCGTGACGAGCTGGAAAAACGCCGTATTGAGGCAATCAAAACAGCGGACTGATCGCCACTGATGGACGCGCGCAGACACGCGCCTCGCAGAGACAAAAAAGCCCCGCAATGCGGGGCTTTTTAAAGTGTCTATGCTGAGCTTAAATTAAGCTTGGCCTTTCACTTCTTTCAGACCGTTGAATGGTGCGCGCTCACCCAGTGCTTCTTCGATACGGATCAGCTGGTTGTACTTAGCAACACGGTCAGAACGGCTCATAGAACCAGTTTTGATTTGGCCTGCTGCAGTACCTACCGCCAGGTCAGCGATAGTTGCGTCTTCAGTTTCGCCGCTGCGGTGAGAGATTACTGCGGTGTAACCTGCGTCTTTCGCCATCTTGATTGCAGCCAGAGTCTCAGTCAGAGAACCGATCTGGTTGAACTTGATCAGGATAGAGTTAGCGATGCCTTTCTCGATACCTTCTTTCAGGATCTTAGTGTTGGTTACGAACAGATCGTCACCAACCAGTTGGATCTTGTCGCCCAGCAGTTCAGTCTGGTGCTTAAAGCCATCCCAGTCTGACTCGTCCAGACCGTCTTCGATAGAAACGATTGGGTATTGCTCAACCAGACCCGCCAGGTAGTGGTTGAACTCTTCAGAAGTGAAGATTTTACCTTCGCCTTTCATGTTGTAGTTGCCAGCTTCTTTGTCGTAGAACTCAGAGGCTGCACAGTCCATAGCCAGAGTCACGTCTTTGCCCAGCTCGTAACCAGCAAGCTCTACCGCTTCTTTGATTGCAGCCAGTGCAGCAGCGTTAGATTCTAGGTTAGGAGCGAAACCACCTTCGTCACCAACTGCAGTGCTCATGCCTTTTGCTTTCAGAACCTTAGCCAGGTTGTGGAATACTTCAGCACCGATACGTAGACCTTCTTTCAGAGTTTTTGCGCCAACTGGTTGGATCATGAACTCTTGGATGTCAACGTTGTTGTCTGCGTGCTCACCACCGTTGATGATGTTCATCATAGGCAGAGGCATAGAGAATTGACCTGGAGTGCCGTTGAGTTCAGCGATGTGCTCGTACAGAGGCATGCCTTTCGCTGCTGCTGCAGCTTTCGCGTTTGCCAGAGAAACAGCCAGGATAGCGTTCGCACCGAATTTAGATTTGTTTTCAGTGCCGTCTAGGTCGATCATGATTTGGTCGATGTCAGCTTGCGCTTTTGCGTCTTTGCCAACCAAGGCTTCAGCGATTGGGCCATTAACGGCTTCAATTGCTTTCAGAACACCTTTACCTAGGAAACGTGATTTGTCACCGTCACGTAGCTCAAGAGCTTCGCGAGAACCAGTAGATGCGCCAGATGGAGCAGCTGCCATACCTACGAAACCGCCTTCTAGGTGTACTTCAGCTTCAACAGTTGGGTTACCGCGTGAGTCGATGATTTCACGACCTAGAACTTTAACGATCTTAGACATTAATGTTTCCTCTCGTTTCAAATATAAATGTCAAATTTAAAGGGCAGCAGCACAGCTGACGCTACTGCCCGTATCCCTTTACTTCTCTTCGCTGCGCGAGTATTCACCAGCAGCTTTAACGAAACCAGCAAACAGAGGGTGACCGTCACGAGGCGTCGACGTGAACTCTGGGTGGAACTGAGCCGCTACAAACCATGGGTGAGCCGGGTTCTCAATCATTTCAACCAGTTTCTTATCCGCAGACAGACCAGACACTTTCAGGCCCGCTTTTTCAATCTGAGGACGCAAGTTATTGTTCACTTCGTAACGGTGACGGTGACGCTCATGAATGGTATCGCTACCGTACAGTTCACGGGCTTTCGTGCCCTTCTCCAGGTGACATAGCTGTGCGCCCAGACGCATCGTGCCACCCAGATCCGACTTCTCAGTACGCTCTTCGACGTTACCTTCGTTGTCGACCCACTCTGTGATCAAGCCTACCACAGGGTATTTGGTGCCTTTGTTAAATTCTGTTGAATGCGCACCTTCCATGCCCGCGACATTACGTGCGTACTCGATCAGTGCCACTTGCATCCCCAGACAGATGCCCAGATACGGAATTTTGTTTTCACGCGCATACTGCGCTGAGCGAATCTTACCTTCAATACCGCGATCGCCGAAGCCACCTGGTACCAGGATCGCGTCAAGACCTTCCAGCACTTCTACGCCGCGAGTCTCAACATCCTGTGAATCTACATACTTAATATTAACGCTCAGGCGATTTTTCAAGCCTGCGTGTTTCAGTGCTTCGTTAACGGACTTGTAAGCGTCTGGCAGTTCGATGTACTTACCTACCATACCGATGGTCACTTCACCGGTCGGATTCGCTTCTTCGTAAATCACCTGTTCCCATTCGGCCAGATCCGCTTCTGGGGCATCAATGCCAAAACGGGCACATACCAGATCATCCAGGCCCTGAGCTCTGATCAGTTGCGGAATCTTGTAGATCGAGTCTACGTCTTTCATGGAGATAACCGCTTTCTCTGGCACGTTACAGAACAGCGCAATCTTCTTACGCTCGTTCGCCGGGATCATGCGATCGCTGCGGCATACCAGGATATCGGGCTGAATACCGATCGACAGCAGCTCTTTCACTGAGTGCTGTGTTGGCTTGGTTTTGACTTCACCCGCAGCCGCCAGATAAGGAACCAGCGTCAGGTGCATGAACATCGCACGCTCGCGGCCCAGCTCAACCGCCAACTGACGGATCGCTTCCATAAATGGCAAGGATTCGATATCGCCCACCGTGCCGCCGATCTCAACGATCGCGACGTCGTGGCCTTCCGCACCAGCAACCACACGGTCTTTGATGGAATTCGTGATGTGAGGGATAACCTGAATGGTGGCGCCCAGATAGTCACCGCGACGTTCTTTACGCAGAACGTCAGCGTAAACACGACCGGCCGTGAAGTTGTTGCGCTTGGTCATCTTAGTACGGATGAAACGCTCGTAGTGACCAAGGTCTAGGTCTGTTTCAGCGCCGTCTTCTGTCACGAATACTTCACCGTGCTGAGTCGGGCTCATGGTGCCCGGGTCAACGTTGATGTAAGGGTCTAGCTTCATGATGGTCACTTTAAGACCACGAGCTTCTAGAATCGCTGCAAGAGAGGCCGCTGCAATACCTTTACCTAGAGAGGATACAACCCCGCCAGTAACAAAAATGTAATTTGTCGTCATGTTTAACCTGAAATTGGTTGAATGAGGGAAATGGATTTCTTCTGGACGGGACGTAAATATACCAGAAGCTCCTTACCGCCACAACGTGAAATCTATCACACTAGAATTTTTTATTTTTTGCTTCAAATCAAACCTGTGGCGGCCCAACTTGACTGGGTGCAAACAACCGGTCGCCTACTCCTCCGAGCGTTTGACCTGATCCCACAACTCATCGAGTTGCGCTAATGAGCATTCCTGCAAGGTTCTCTCCTGCTCGCGCACTTTGGCTTCCACGCCTTTGAAACGACGTACAAACTTGGTGTTGGCTTTGCCCAGCGCCACTTCCGGATTTACCCCCAAATGGCGGGACAGGTTCACCGTGGCAAACAGCAAATCCCCCAGTTCCAGTTCCACACTGGCCGGGTCCGGTGTCACCTGAAGCGCTTCTTCCATCACTTCGTCAATCTCTTCATGCACTTTGTCGACCACGGGCCCCAGCGAGTCCCAGTCAAAGCCATAGCGGGCGCACTTCTTCTGAATTTTGGTTGCCCGGGACAGCGCGGGCAAAGAGTTTGGTATTGAGTCTAGGATACTTTGCTCCGTTTTGCCCGCACGGGCTTTTTCTCTGGCTTTTTCGGCTTCCCAGTTGGCGTGAATGTCGTCTTCGTCCGCCAACGCCATGGCGGTGAACACGTGCGGGTGACGACGAGTCAGCTTTTCATTTACGCCCTCAACCACATCAGAAAAATCAAACAACCCCTGCTCTTTGGCCAGTTGACTGTAAAAAATCACCTGAAACAGCAGATCGCCCAGTTCTTCCTGCAGATTCGGCCAGTCACGCTGATGAATCGCGTCCACCACTTCATACGTCTCTTCAATGGTGTGCGGCACAATAGTGTCAAATGACTGTTTCAGATCCCACGGACAGCCGCCGTCCGGATCGCGCAGTTTGGTCATGATCGCTTCAAGTTGTTCAATAGGATGACTCATGTTCTTCTCTTCCTGTAACCAAAAGGCGAGCCGTCTGCACCGCTCGCCCTGGTCATTTTGTTGCTTTGCGTAGCCACCGGCTGGGTAGCCTCGTTATCAGCGGCGCTTAGCCAAGACGTTTCACCGACATGACGTCCCGGATCTGTTCGACCCGTTTGACGATGCGGTTGAGCACCTCAAGGTTGTTCACTTCCAGATCAAAATCCATGATCGATAACTGACTGCGATAATCAATGCGACTCTTCATGCTGGTCACTTTGATTTTTTCGTTGGCAAACAAGGTGGTGATGTCTTTCACTAACCCACCGCGTTCCATCGCTTCGACACGCACCGTCAGAATATACGAGCCGACAAAACCACTGCCCCAGACGGTATCAATGATGCGTTCCGGTGCATGATGACGCAGCTCATCCAACTGCTCACAATCACTGCGGTGAACGGAGATACCCCGTCCTTGCGTGATGTAACCGCAGATGTCATCACCCGGAATCGGATGACAGCAGCGCGCCAGATGCGTCAGCAGGTTATCGACCCCTTCGACCACCACCGCGTCTTTCTTTGGCCGACTCTGCGCCGGTGCCCGGTTTTCGGCTTCCTGCAATTTCTCCAGCGCCTGAAGATCTTCTTCTTCCGCGGTCGGTTTGTTCACCAACGCATTGATGTGATTGATGATCTGGTTGATACGCAAGTCACCGCTGCCGACCCCCACGTAGAGCTCATCCGGCGTGTTGACGTTGAAGCGCTTGAGCGCGTATTGCTCTGCATCTTTCAGCGTGGCACCAATCTTAACCAGTTCACGCTCTAAGATCTCACGACCGGCCTCGAGGTTCTTCTCCCGGCTCTGCTTGCGGAACCAGGCATTGATTTTCGCCCGTGCCCGCCCGGAATGCACAAAGCCCAGCGACGGATTCAACCAGTCACGTGACGGGTTCGGCTCTTTCGAAGTGATGATCTCGACCTGATCGCCCATGTGCAGCTTATGGGTGAACGGCACGATCCGACCTGCCACTTTGGCCCCGATACAACGGTGGCCCACTTCAGAGTGAATGTGGTAGGCGAAATCAAGTGGCGTGGCCCCCATCGGCAAATCCACTACGTCACCACGTGGCGTAAAGGCGTATACCCGGTCATCAAACACCTGGCTGCGTAACTCATCCAGCATCTCACCGGAGTCGGACATCTCTTCCTGCCAGTCAAGCAGCTTGCGCAGCCAGGTGATTTTCTCATCGTAGCCACTGCGCGCACTGCTGCCTTCTTTGTATTTCCAGTGGGCAGCCACGCCAAGTTCAGACTCTTCGTGCATCTGCTTGGTGCGGATCTGTATCTCGATGGTCTTGCCTTCCGGCCCCAGGATCACGGTGTGGATCGACTGATAACCGTTCGGTTTCGGGTTGGCGACATAATCGTCAAACTCACTCGGCAGATGCTTGTATTTAGTGTGCACCACCCCCAGAGCGGCGTAACAGTCCTGCAGCTTGTCAGCGATAATGCGCACCGCCCGGACGTCAAACAGCTCATCAAACGCCAGATTTTTCTTCTGCATCTTTCGCCAGATGCTGTAGATATGCTTAGGACGGCCACTGACTTCAGCATTGATGCCACACACGGCCATCTCCTCCGCCAGATCATCGACAAAGTCTTTGATGTACTGCTCACGGACAATCCGACGCTCAGCCAGTTGTTTGGCGATCTGCTTGTAAGTATCAGGGTGCTGATAACGAAACGCGTAATCTTCAATCTCCCACTTGAGCTGACCAATGCCCAAACGGTTAGCCAGCGGCGCGTAGATATTGGCACACTCTTTCGCCGCCGCACGGCGCACTTCATCCGGCGCCTTTTTCACTTCAATCAGGTTGCAAATCCGCTCAGCCAGCTTAATCACCACGCAGCGGAAATCATCGACCATCGCCAGCAACATACGGCGCACGTTGTCGACCTGTGCCGACGCCGCACCGCCAGACATGGTGACGTTCAACTGACCGATTGCCGCCATCTCTTCAACGCCGTCGATCAGTTTGATGATCTCTTTACCGTAATGTTCTTCGAGCAATTCGCGCTCAAACAAGCCACTGGTTACGATCGGAAACAGCTGAGCGGCCACCAGCGTGGCCCGGTCCATTGACAGGGTGATCAAAATTTCGATCATCTCCCGGCCACGCCACAACAGCAACGGCCCCTGCTCTGTGCCGTTCAGCAGTTCTTCGCACTGGCGATAAACGTTACTCAGCCGGTTGGCCGTCTCTTTATCCTGCTTCAGACTAGAGATCCACTTCTCCAGCTCAAACTGTTCGTCTTGATTCAAATGTGCGCTTCGTACCGCAACCATCTTTTCGTCCTGTTATATTTTTTATCAGCGACCTACCCCGGTGTTCGACCAGAATCCATCAGGTAAGTTCGTTCAATCCTTCACAAAAAGCGCCATCGATTCCAGATGGCTGGTATGCGGAAACATGTCCAGCATACCCAGCTTCTTCAGCTTATATCCTTGTGCCAGCAAGCTGTGACTGTCTCTGGCAAGCGTAGCAGGATTACATGAAACATAAACTATCCGCTTTGCGCCCAGCGACGATAATTGTTCAACGATCCCCGCGGCGCCGGCCCGAGCCGGATCCAGCAGTACTTTATCGAACTTTTCTCCCGCCCACGACTGAGACGACATATCTTGTTCCAAATTCGCCTGGTAGAAAGACAGATTCGGTAGCTGGTTCAGTTTAGCGTTCGCTTTTGCCTTAGCAACCATCTCATCGACGCCTTCTACTCCGACCACTTGTCCGGTGAGTTTCGCCATTGGCAGGCTGAAATTCCCCAGACCACAAAATAAGTCCAGCACCCGGTCGTCTTTCTCCAGTGCCAGCCAGTTCAATGCCTGCTGCACCATTTGGCGATTGACCTGCTGGTTCACCTGAATGAAGTTATTGGGGGTGAACGGTATCGTCACGCCGGCTTCAAGATACACCGCCTCTTCACCGCTGAGGCGAACCAATTGGTCACTTTCCGGCATCAGATACAGCGTCAGATCGTGCTGTCTGGCAAAGTCACTCAGCGCCTGTTGGTCAGCCGTTGGCAGCGGTTGAAGGTGACGTAACGCCAGCACGCGGTGGTTGTCTCCTTTGACCAGTTCAACATGGCCCAAGGCCTCCGGGTGCTCAAACCCCGCCAGCAACGATTTGAGTGGCGGCAGTAAACGGTTCAGTTCCGGAACCAGCACCGGGCAATCGGTGACATTGACGATCTGTTTGCTGCTTTTTTTGCGAAAGCCAAATTGCAACTGGCGCGCACCTTTGTCGAGCCTGAGGCTGATACGGGCGCGGCGGCGGTACCCTTTATCGTCGGCCGTCACCGGGGCTTCCAATGTCAGGCTCTGACCGGCAAACTTGTTCATCAGTTGGTTGAGTGCCTGCTGCTTGTAGGCTCGCTGCGCATCGAGAGTCAGGTGTTGCATGTTGCAGCCACCACATTCCTGATAATGCGGGCAGAAAGCCGCGACGCGCTCATCACTCGGTTGTAACACTTTGATCAGTTGCCCACGCGCAAACTTACTTTTGCTTTCCGTCAGTTGCATCAGCACCTGCTCCCCTGGCAGAGCGCCGTCGATAAAAACAGGTTTACGCTGATGGTAAGCAATACCGGCGCCGTGGTGATCCAGTTTTTCTATCGTCACCGCCTGGTGTTTCTTGTCTATCTGAGTGTTCTTCTTTGCCTGGAAAAAACGCGCCATGCTCTGTGCCCATTATAAAAATCTGAAACAAATAATTCGCCCCGGCATCACTATTCTGCAGCGGGGAGATTGTACCGGCCGACCGAGTTGATTATGCTTATTGTTTCGACGGCTCTGTCTTCCCGGCCCGTTTTAAAGGCATTACGGGAAGCACGAAGTTATTTTCCCATATCCACACCACGATGTTTAGACAATAATGACCCGATATGGCTTACGCGCCCGCGTGATTACCCTGACCCTGGCGCCCACTTTGATCATCGGCCTGTTGCTGAGTGCCTTTTTTTCTTACAACCGTTACCACGATTTGGAAAAACAGGTGATCAATTCCGGCCTGAGCATTATTGAGCCGCTCGCCATCGCCAGTGAAGACGGACTGAAAAACCAGAGCCGGGAATCGGTGCGCCGTCTGATCAGCTACGCACACCGTAAGAATTCCAAAAACGTGCGCAGCATTGCAGTGTTTGACGCCAACCATGAACTGTTCGTGACCTCTAACTTCCACCCGAACTTCGAATCCTTAACGTTTCCCAAAGACAAACCGATCCCATTAGTCGGCTCGTCAGAACAGTTTGAAAATACCCTGGTGCTGCGCGCGCCGATTCTGGCCGAGAACCGTTTTATCGACAGCGCCAATGGCGACAGCGGGCCAAATCGTGCCATCGGCTACATTGCCGTGGAACTGGATCTCTCGTCATTGCGTCTGCAACAGTATCAGGAGATATTTTCGGCGTTCATTGTGCTGCTGACCGGCCTCGGGCTGTCGGCAGTCTTTGCCTATCGGCTGATGTATGATGTCACCCGCCCCATCACCAATATGAAAAACATGGTCGATCGCATCCGCCGGGGTCACCTGGACGTGCGAATTGAAGAGAAGTTTTACGGCGAGCTGGATTCACTCAAAAACGGCATCAACGCCATGGCGGTGTCGTTGTCCGAATACCACATGGACATGCAGCACAGCATCGATCAGGCCACCTCGGACCTGCGTGAGACTCTGGAACAGCTTGAAATCCAGAACGTCGAGCTGGACATCGCGAAGAAGCGTGCCCAGGAAGCCGCTCGGGTGAAATCGGAGTTCCTCGCTAATATGTCGCACGAACTGCGTACCCCACTAAACGGTGTGATCGGCTTTACCCGCCAGATGCTCAAAACCCAGCTCACCAACAGTCAAACCGATTACCTGCAGACCATTGAAAAGTCGGCCAATAACCTGCTGAACATCATCAATGACATCCTCGATTTCTCCAAACTGGAAGCCGGTAAACTGGCACTGGAAAACATTCCGTTCGACTTCCAGGAGTCACTAGAGGAAGTGGTCAGCTTACAGGCCACCAGCGCGCATGAGAAAGGCCTTGAACTGACCCTGAAAGTGGATCCGAAAATCCCGACTGGGTTGGTCGGCGATCCACTGCGGATCCAGCAAGTTCTGACGAATCTGGTGGGTAACTCGATCAAATTCACCGAACGGGGCAATATCGATATCAGCGTGGAACTGCGCTCGCAGAAAGACGATGTGGTTGAGCTGCAGTTTATGGTGCGCGATACCGGCATCGGCATTTCCGAGCGCCAGCAGGCTCAGTTGTTCCAGGCCTTCAGTCAGGCCGATGCCAGCATTTCACGCCGCTATGGCGGGACCGGACTTGGCCTGGTGATTACCCAGAAACTGGTTAGCCAGATGGGGGGCGAAATCAGTCTCACCAGTCGCCTCCACCAGGGTTCAACATTCTGGTTCACGCTCCGGTTACACGCCACCGAAATGCCGGTCAGCGAGTTGATCGATGTACAGGTGCTGCAGCAGCGTCATATCCTGCTGGTGGAGCCGAACATGCAGGCCGCTTCCGTGATCCAGCAGGTACTGGTGCAGGAGGGGCTCAACGTCACCTACCGTTCTTCCCTGCCGGAGGATACCAGCCAGTTTGACTATGTCCTGCTGAACTTGGCACCGAACATGCAGCATGAACGGTCAACAATCGAAAAATGGGTCGAAAAGGCAATGTCGCTCGCACCGCAGGTGGTGGTCGGTATTCCGAGTACTGAGCTGGCTCTATCCGATCATCTGCTGCAACGTTATCAGGTGCAGTGCATCACCAAGCCATTATCGCGCAAGAAGTTACTGCAACTGCTGGCGGCCAGTGGCCCGGCAAGCACACAGCCACGCCTGGAACTGGTACAGAGCGAGAAATTGCCACTGCAGGTCATGGCAGTGGATGACAACCCGGCCAACCTCAAACTGATCACGGCACTGCTGCAAGAGCGAGTCAGCAAGGTGATCGCCTGCACCAACGGGCTGGATGCCGTCAAACAAGCCGAGCAGCATAAATTCGATATCATCCTGATGGATATTCAGATGCCGCACATGGACGGTGTGACCGCCTGCAGAAAAATCAAGCAACTGGCGCTGAATGCATCTACCCCGGTGATCGCCGTGACCGCACACGCCATGAGTGGCGAGCGGGATAGGCTGCTCAATGCCGGCATGGATGACTACCTGACCAAACCGATCGAGGAACACGTGCTGCAGCAGGTGTTGCAGAACTGGAGCCCTGAGCACCGAAGCAATGGTGAGAACCTCCCAGTCCAGTCACCACTTGCGCCCGTCACTCCGTCTCCGGAAAGTGAGGCTGCGCACGACACTATGATCATTGACTGGCAGGCGGCGTTAAAACAATCGGCCAATAAAGTCGATTTGGCGCGCGATATGCTGGGGATGTTGATCGGCTATATCCCGGAAGTGAATGCCATTGTCGAAGCCGCTCTGGATGACGATATCTTCGATCGTGACACTCTGCTGCATCACGTGCATAAGCTGCACGGCAGCTGCTCTTACTGCGGAGTACCGCGCCTGAAAAAAGTGTGTGCCACGATCGAACAGGCACTGCGTGCCGGCCGCAGCATTGAAGAGCTGGAGCCGGAGCTGTTTGAATTGCAAGATGAAATGGAAAAGGTTACCGCGTCTGCGCAACCTTATTTGGATTCGTAAATGACCGTCGCCACGGCATAGTGGCGTTCGTCGGAAATCGACAGGTGAATGGCGGTGATCGCCATCTGCTGAGCCAGCTGTGCGGCTTTGTTGTGCAGCGTCAGCACCGGCTTGCCCAGCTCATCATTGCTAATGACAAAGTCGTGAAAAGTCACCCCTTGCGCAATGCCCGTACCCAGCGCTTTCGAGGCCGCTTCTTTCGCCGCAAAACGTTTCGCCAGATAGCGCCCTTTCTGCTTCAACTGAGCGAACTTTTCCATCTCCACATCGGCCAGAACCCGACGAGCAAACGCCTCGCCCGAGCGGGACAGGGCGTTTTCAATCCGTTCAATCTCAGCGATGTCCGTGCCAAGGCCAACCAAAGCCATTACCGACGCGCCGCTTCCATGACGGCTTTCATGTCCGCGACCGCTTTATGCAGGCCATCGAACACCGCACGGCCGACAATGGAATGGCCGATATTGAGTTCGTAGATCTCCGGCATCGCAGCGATCGGTGCCACGTTGTGGTAGGTCAGACCGTGACCGGCGTTGACAGTGATCCCCAGGTCGTTCGCATAACTGGCTGCCGCGGCGATTTTTTTCAGCTCTGCCTGACGATCGTCATCATTTTTCGCATCAGCATAGTGGCCGGTATGCAGCTCAATGAAAGGCGCCCCGCACGCTTTGGCTGCATCGATCTGCTGACGATCGGCATCAATGAACAGTGATACCTTAATTCCTGCGTCGCTCAGTTGTTTTGTCGCGGCTTTGATTTTGTCTTTCTGACCCGCCACATCCAACCCGCCTTCAGTGGTCAGCTCTTCACGTTTTTCCGGTACCAGACACACAAATTCGGGTTTGGTTTCCAGGGCGATGGCCACCATTTCATCCGTCACAGCCATTTCCAGATTCATGCGGGTCTGAATGGTTTCACGCAAAATGCGCACGTCACGATCCAGAATGTGGCGACGGTCTTCACGAAGATGGATAGTGATCCCATCGGCGCCGGCGCGCTCCGCGATTTCCGCAGCGTGGACAGGGTCTGGATACTGTGTCCCACGCGCATTACGCAAAGTGGCAATATGATCGATGTTAACGCCTAGATAGATTGAGCTCATTTTCCAATACTCCGTGCTCTGGGAATGCCCGTTTTCGCCATGAACAATTCCCGACTTTTTAAAGGTTTGCCGCCAAGATACGGCTTTAGTGCTATACGTGTAAAGCGTTTTGCCGCCCTAAGCTGCTCTTTGGTCACAAAACGGCGTTCACTGATGGCGATCAATTCATTCCCGACAAAGGTGAGGTTGTCGTTTCTGACGGAAGCAATAAACCCTTTCTGCTCGCGATAACGGTAGGTCATGTCGGGTTCAATCGGCTCCCCGCTGCCTGCGCAGTGGAGAAAATCGACGCCGTATCCCATGGCCGCCAGCAACGCCAACTCAAAACGGCGCAGGGCTGGCTCCGGATTGTCGGTCTGAGCCAGCTCAGTCAGTGCTGCCAAATAATCGTGAAAAAGTCCGGGCATGGGAACTTCCGCCATCAGCACCCGCCCCAGCAGTTCGTTGACGTACATTGCGGAATAAAGATGAATACCGCTCAGTGGCAGACCCAGACTGATCGGCTCTGCCTGACGCAAGGTCTTCATCGAGCCGTTTCCCGACCACTTCAGCAGTAATGGCGTGAAGGGCTGCAACGCCCCTTTGAGGTTCGAACGTTTGCTGCGCGCGCCTTTCGACATCAACGTCACGCGGCCAAACTCTTCACTGAACACATCCAGAATCAGGCTGGATTCACTGTAAGGGCGGCGGTGCAAAACAAAGCAGCGCTGTAAACCGTCAGACATATCTCTCAACCAAGCAAAACCGCAAGCGGCCACCATCCGATAAAAAATAAGGAGCCATCCGGCTCCTTATGTCATTCATGTTGCGGAGCGAATCACCGTCGCACCCAGGTTACAAATCGTCAATGTAACCCAGAGAACGCAGCGCACGCTCGTCGTCAGCCCAGCCGGATTTCACTTTAACCCAGGTTTCCAGGAACACTTTACGTCCGAACAGATCTTCCATGTCCAGGCGGGCTTCACGGCCGATGGTTTTGATTTTCTCACCACCTTTACCGATGACCATTTTCTTCTGCCCACTGCGCTCTACCAAAATCAGCGCATTGATGTGGAAGCCGTCCGTTTCCGGGTTATAGTCAAACCGTTCGATCTCCACCGTGACAGAATACGGCAACTCATCACCGGTAAAGCGCATCAGTTTTTCACGCACAATTTCTGACGCCATGAAACGCTGAGAGCGATCCGTCACGTACTCTTCCGGGAAGTGGTGCGTGGCTTGAGGCAGATGTTCGCGCACGTGTTTGCGGATCACATCCATGTTTTTGCCTTGTTTGGCCGAAATAGGCACCACATCGACGAAGTTCATCTTCTTCGACATCTCCAGCATGTGCAACATGACGTCGTTGCGATCTTTCACGTTATCGACTTTGTTGACACACAAAACCACCGGAAAGTTGGCATTTTGCAGCTTATTCAGCACCATCTCGTCGTCTTTGGTCCAGTGGGTACCGTCGACCAGAAACAGAACCAGATTCACATCGCTCAACGACGAGTTCGCCGCCCGGTTCATCAGACGGTTGATCGCCCGCTTTTCTTCAATATGCAGCCCTGGAGTATCAACGTATATCGCTTGGTAATCGCCGTCGGTATCCACACCCATGATGCGGTGACGCGTGGTTTGCGGCTTACGTGATGTAATGGAAATCTTCTGTCCCAGAATACGGTTCAGCAGCGTCGATTTCCCCACATTCGGGCGCCCCACAATGGCAATGAAGCCACAGTGCTGGTTTTCTGGTGAACTGGTTTCACCGTGTGATGCGAAGAACGCATCAATATTAAATTCGTTATCAGCCATTAGTCAGTTGCTCTAAAGCAGTTTCGGCAGCCGCTTGCTCAGCCTTGCGACGACTCGTACCTTTTCCAATTACAGGCTGTCCGATGCCTGCGACTTCACACGACACAGTAAACTCCTGATTGTGTGCTTCACCTTTAATATTAGTCACTGTGTAGACAGGAAGCGGCTTTCTTCTGCCTTGCAGAAATTCCTGCAGGCGAGTTTTGGGATCTTTCTGTGACACACCTGGTTGGATCGCATCCAGACGTTGTTGATACCAACGGAGGATAATACGACGCACCTGTTCGATGTCACTGTCGAGATAAATCGCCCCGATGATCGCTTCAACCGCATCGGCCAGAATCGAATCACGACGGAAGCCGCCACTTTTTAACTCACCTGGACCTAATTTTAAGTAATCTCCCAGCTCGAATTCTCGACCCAGCTCCGCCAGTGTGTTGCCGCGAACCAAGGTGGCACGCATGCGACTCATGTCCCCTTCATTCACTTTAGGAAAACGATGGTACAAATCATCAGCGATAACAAAACTTAAAATTGAATCGCCCAGAAACTCAAGACGTTCATTGTGTTTACCGTTGGCGCTGCGGTGAGTCAGCGCCAGGTTGATAAGCTCGGCATCATTGAACTGATAGCCGAGCTTAGTTTCTAATTTACGGATTGGAGAAGTCATACTCTCTCGATTTGTTAATGTCCCGCAGGACTAGTTAATGCCACCAATGCGGTTAAAACGCACACCAGTTGGAATCCATGAAGGCAGAATGCTGTCCGCGCCACGTTCAAACTCAAAACTGATCCAGATACCGATCGCCTTACCCACCAGGTTGGCTTCCGGCACGAAGCCCCAGTAACGGCTGTCGGCACTGTTATCGCGGTTGTCGCCCATTACAAAGTATTCACCTTGTGGAACCACCCATTCACTCACGCCAGGGCGTGGCTGGTATTCGTCAACGCGATCGCGGCGCAGTCGGTTAATCAGGATCTGGTGTTCTACCGGGCCCAGTTTTTCTTTGGCTTCGATCAGAGGTAGACCGTTTTGGATAAACTGACTTTCATGCACATCCGAGATAGCCACCGGCTGACATTCCGAGGTGCCTTTCGCCTGAATGCACACCTGTTTGTCGGCACTATAACGCACCGTATCGCCAGGCAAACCCACCACACGCTTAATGTAGTCAATGCTTGGTTGTACCGGGTACTTAAATACGATGATGTCACCACGCTCAGGCTTACCGGTTTCGACCAACTGAGTACGCCACACCGGATCTTTCAGGCCATAAGCGTACTTTTCCACCAGAATGAAATCGCCCACCAGCAAAGTCGGCATCATTGAGCCTGACGGAATCTGAAACGGTTCATACAAGAAAGAGCGCAAAACCAGCACAAAAGCGATAACCGGGAAAATCGACACGCTGTTTTCCACCCACCAAGGCTGAGCGATCAGTTTTTGGCTAACACTGTCGTCAAGGCCGTTAGTCTGTGCTTCGACCGCCGCCAGTTTCTGTTTGCGTTGCTTGGCCCAAACCAGTTTTTCCATCACCCAGACAATCCCGGTGATCAACGTGGCAAAGACCAGTATCAGTGAGAATATTTTCGCCATTGACTTCCCTTATCTTAAAAACACGAAAGTGAAAGAGCCGAAACCCTTTCACTTATCTTCTTCTTATATTTCAGTGTCAACGCACCGAGCGTTAATCTTTACCGACATGAAGAATCGCCAGGAAGGCTTCCTGAGGCAGCTCGACGTTACCGATCTGCTTCATGCGTTTCTTACCTTCTTTCTGCTTCTTCAGCAGTTTTTTCTTACGGCTGACGTCACCACCGTAACACTTAGCGATAACGTTTTTACGCAACTGTTTGACCGTCGAACGCGCGATGATGTGGTTACCGATCGCCGCCTGAATCGCGATATCAAACATCTGACGCGGAATGAACTCTTTCATCTTCTCGACCAGTTGACGGCCGCGAGTCTGAGACTGATCTTTATGCGTAATCAATGCCAGCGCGTCCACTTTGTCGCCATTGAGCAGCACGTCAACACGCACCATGTTCGACGCTTCAAAACGCTGGAAGTTGTAGTCCAGAGACGCGTAACCACGAGAGGTGGATTTTAGACGGTCAAAGAAATCCAACACGACTTCAGCCATCGGGATATCGTAGGTTACCGCCACCTGGTTGCCGTGGTAAACCATATCCACCTGCACACCACGTTTCTCAACACATAGGGTGATCACGTTGCCCAGATAGTCCGACGGTACCAGAATGTTACAGCGCGCGATGGGTTCGCGGATCTCTTCGATGTCATTGACCGCTGGCAATTTCGCCGGGCTATCAACGTACATCACTGTGCCGTCTGTCTGCTCCACTTCATACACTACCGTCGGTGCGGTGGTGATCAAGTCGAGATCGTATTCACGCTCCAGACGCTCCTGGATGATTTCCATGTGCAGCATGCCAAGGAAACCACAGCGGAAACCAAAGCCCAGTGCCGCAGAGTTCTCTGGCTCATAGAACAGCGACGCGTCATTCAGGCTCAGTTTGCCCAGTGCATCACGGAAGTTTTCGTAGTCATCGGAAGAAACCGGGAACAGGCCAGCGTAAACCTGAGGTTTCACTTTCTTAAAGCCTGGCAGCGGTTTGTCACAGCCGTTTTTCGCCAGCGTCAGCGTATCGCCCACGGGTGCGCCGAGGATATCTTTGATACCACACACTACCCAGCCAACTTCACCGGTGCGCAGTACATCGGTATCCACCTGTTTTGGCGTAAAGATACCCAAACGGTCCACGCCCCAAGCCTGACCAGTGCTCATCACTTTAATTTTGTCGTTTTTCTTCAGCGAGCCATTTTTGATCCGCACCAACGACACCACGCCAAGGTAGTTGTCGAACCACGAGTCGATGATCAGTGCTTGCAACGGACCATCCGGATCGCCTTCCGGCGCCGGAATCGCAGACACAATGTTTTCCAGCACATCATCCACACCCAGACCGGTTTTCGCCGAACAACGAGTGGCTTCCATCGCATCGATACCCACGATCTCTTCAATCTCTTCCGCCACGCGCTCAGGATCAGCCGCAGGCAGGTCAATCTTATTCAGGATCGGCACGACTTCCAGATCCATTTCGATCGCGGTGTAACAGTTCGCCAAAGTCTGTGCTTCTACGCCCTGACCGGCATCCACTACCAGCAGAGCCCCTTCACAGGCCGCTAGCGAACGGGAAACTTCGTACGCGAAGTCAACGTGTCCCGGCGTATCGATGAAGTTCAGCTGGTATGTTTCGCCATCTTTCGCGGTGTAGTTTAGTGTCACACTCTGAGATTTAATGGTGATACCACGCTCACGTTCAAGATCCATGGAGTCAAGAACCTGCGCAGCCATTTCACGATCAGACAGACCACCACAAACCTGAATCAGGCGGTCAGAAAGGGTCGACTTACCGTGGTCGATATGGGCGATAATCGAAAAATTACGAATGTGCTTCATAGATATGGTGTGACTAACTCTTTGCAAATAGGGACATAAGAAAGCCGTCGTTTGACGGCATTTCAATCAAGTTGGCAGATTCTACCCAATTTCGGGCGGCTTCGCACTAGCTAATTGGCTCTCCCAGAACCCGCAGTAACACCACCTCATCATGGGATTGACGTTCCAGATTTTTCGACAGCTTTTTCGCTGCCCATATCCCGCCCGCTGTCGACAACGTGGAGCAGAGGATCACCGCCCCTTCGCCGAGGCCGAATGCCGGTACCAGCAACCATTGTGCGAGCAGTGCCCCGGCGATCATCGCCAGCAGCGGCACCAAATACACGATCGCCGCCGACTGCAGTAAACTCTTTTCCGGGAAACCGATTTCAACCACCTGTCCGGCTTTGACTGAGCGGGAGGTCAACAAACGCCAATGCAGGGATTTCTTACCCACGGCTTTGGAAACAATACCGGTCCCACAGCTCTTTTGTGATGCGCAACTGCTGCAACTGGTTTGCTGATCGCAACTGAGTTCAACCTCGAAGCCTTTCGCCTTCGAGGTTACAGAAGAGACCGTCGCCAGCGCCGTCATCATGGTGTGGTTGCTCCTGATTGAGCGCTGAACGTCACCGACTGAGCAATGCGTTGAGCGGTCGACGGTGGAATGTCACCGACCACAGACACTTCATTCTTACCACTCACCAGGCTATGAAGTGTGCGTCGCCCCTGACGCACCAGTTGGCCCCGCAACGAATGGTTGTCGCTGTCGGAGACGTACACCGAGAAACTGAACAGGCCATCAGAGTACATCTGGCTCTCGACCATACGATCGGTGATCGCCATGCGGTAACGGTTCAGTTCCTTGGGTTCAAACCCTTCAGGAATCCAGCCCACTTTCCAGTACGTCTGTTTCACCGGGCCTTTAGGTAACGATAATACTTGTGGCAGTTTGACCTGATTGAGGCCACTCAACAGTTGCGCAATTTTATCGTTGACGCTGTAAGCGATGGTGCGGTATTGCTCCAGCACTTCACCATCACGATCAATCAGATCAGCGCGAAGCGGCAATTTGCTCTGCTCATCAACCCACAGAACATAGGAGTAACGTAAGCCATCTTTGGGTACAACACGCAACACCTGGCAAGCCGCGCCAGCTTCGCGGGCACGCCCAACTTTGACGAAATCGTAAAACTTACTGATGTCATCAATATCACTGTTGAGTAAAGGAATGGTCGGCGCCACCATATTACCGGATTCAATGGTAAACGGTTCAACCCCAGGCTCGATGTAACTGATCTCATCACCGCGGCGAATCACTTCGCGCACCGGACCACTCAGATACACCAGATGGGCAAGCTGCTGGGTTTCCTCCAGCGCATGGCGGTACAGCAAAGGCTCGATACTGTTTTTCTTAATCAGGATATAAGACAGCTCGTAATTTAGATGCTGACTGGCTTCGTTCATTTGATGCAATAAAGCCTCCGCAGAGTCGTTATCCTCTGCAAAGGCCATACCTGAGCTCAAACTGAACAGCGTCAGCGCACTGAGCAGAAATTTTTTCATTCAACTACCGGTTCAACTCGATCGCTGTGTTGGTCAGCGTTCTCACTGTTTAGTCTAAGCTGAAGCTCGTAATCTTGCAGCATGGCATTGATACGACGACGCTGCTCCTGGACATTAATGTCACCAGTGTGCTGCTTCTCTATCGAATCACGGGTCAGACTGACAGGCTCTGCACTGCCGGCAAACGGCACCGTTTGCAGAACAGGCACTTGATTATTCTGTGGCTGAGAAGGATCAGTGCCACCATACTGTTGAACACCCAGAATCACAGCCAAAGACACACACGCGGCCACCGCCACCTGACCAAACTGGCTCAACCAACCCGGCAACTGGCGGCGCGCTTGTTGCGGTGCCGGTTGCTCTTCCACCCGCACCGCGTCAAGATGCGTTACATTGGTGGCATGATTGAGATGGTGTGCAGGCTCATTTTCCAGCGCCAATGCAACACTTTCTGCAATGTTCCACTCCGGTGCTTCCGGAGCCTCACCTCGCATCACATCACCAATCAAATGGTAATTTTTCCAAGTTTGCAGGCTTTCCTGATCGTCACCCAGCTCTGCAATCAGAGCTTTGTCGATCATTTCCCCATCCATGAGTGCTGAAAGTCTTTCTTTGTCAGCCATTGTTTTCACCATAGTCATTACTGGTAATTAGCGTTGCAACAGCGGTTTGATTTTTTTCTCAACCGCTTCACGAGCTCGGAAGATTCGAGAACGCACTGTCCCTACCGGGCAATCCATCACAGCCGCGATCTCTTCGTAACTTAAACCATCTAACTCGCGTAAAGTCATTGCAGTTTTTAAATCGTCGGGTAGTGCTTCAATCGCACTGAAAACCACGCGTTTCAATTCTTTGGACAACGTTAAGTTCTCAGGGTTCGAAATTTCTTTTAACGCACTCGCCGACTCGTAATATTCAGCTTCTTCAGCATCCACATCGTTGGCTGGCGGTCTGCGGCTCTGGGCAACGATGTGGTTTTTGGCAGTGTTGACAGCAATTCGATATAGCCAGGTATAAAAGGCGCTTTCACCACGAAAGCTTGGCACCGCCCGATACGCTTTAATGAACGTTTCTTGGGCCACATCGGCGACATCTCCAGGATTGCTCACATACCGGGAAATAAGATTGCAAACTTTGTTCTGGTATCTCAGTACTAACAGATTGAATGCCTGCTTATCTCCACTCTGAACTCGCTCAATCAATACTTGATCGGTCAGCTGCTCGTTCATTCGAGCGTGTACTCCTATTTGTTTCTCTCCCCTATCCTCACAGATATGGGCATTAATTATGCAAAATGTAGTATTGACACCACTGCTTACATGAGCACTATTGTGACTCTGGCGTATATAGAAAGTTCCACATATTCTCTAAAAAAATATTCTGATACGTTCGCAGGGCGATGTGTTCGTTGTCACTGCTCCAAATTCTGGGGGCGAAGTACACGAAAAGCAATGGGATTTACAAAGTAATGCGTGGCCACTGATGATAATATAGAGGGATTCATTGGCGCTCCGCGCATAGGGATAGAGTGTTGCTACTCTGAATATAGTTCGGGATTTTAACAGTTTTATGAACGCAAACCGTGAACATCAGTGTGATGTATTAGTCATTGGTAGCGGCGCAGCAGGCTTGTCGCTTGCACTGCGCGTAGCCAAACGTGCCAACGTGATTGTCTTAAGTAAAGGACCAAGGAGCGAAGGCGCGACGTACTACGCTCAAGGAGGAATTGCAGCGGTATTTGATGAATCCGACAGCATTGAATCGCATGTACAGGATACACTGATTGCCGGCGGCGGCATCTGTGAAGAAGAAACCGTGACCTTTATCGCCGAAAATGCCAAAGAGTGCGTCCAGTGGCTGATCGACGGCGGTGTTCCGTTTGACCGCGAGGACGATGACAACGACGAAGAGCCACGCTATCACCTGACCCGTGAAGGCGGCCACAGCCACCGCCGTATCCTGCATGCTGCCGATGCAACCGGCATGGCGATGCAAACCTCACTGCAGGACAACGTTCACAATCACCCCAACATCACGGTTCTTGAGCGCCACAATGCGCTTGACCTGATCACCGAAGATAAAATCGGCGGGGATGAAAACAAAGTCGTCGGTGCTTACATCTGGAACCGCAATGAAGAGCACGTTGAGACCGTACGCGCCAAATTTGTCGTACTGGCAACCGGCGGAGCATCGAAAGTGTATCAGTACACCTCCAACCCTGACGTCTCGTCCGGTGATGGGATTGCCATGGCCTGGCGTGCCGGCTGCCGGGTCGCCAATATGGAGTTTAACCAATTCCACCCGACCTGTTTGTACCATCCGGAAGCCCGCAACTTTCTGCTGACCGAGGCTCTGCGCGGTGAAGGTGCCTTCCTGCGCCGGCCCGACGGCTCCCGTTTCATGCCGGAATTTGACGAGCGCGCCGAACTGGCACCGCGTGACGTGGTGGCCCGGGCAATCGACTACGAAATGAAACGCTTGGGCGCGGACTGCATGTACCTTGATATCAGCCACAAACCCGCCGATTTTATCGAAAAGCACTTCCCGACCATTTACACCCGGTTAATGGATCTCGGCATAGACATGACGAAAGAGCCGATCCCGATTGTTCCCGCTGCGCACTACACCTGCGGCGGTGTGATGGTTTCTCAGCAGGGGCAGACCGATCTGTCACAACTGTATGCGATTGGCGAAGTCAGTTACACCGGTTTGCACGGTGCCAATCGCATGGCCTCTAACTCGCTGCTGGAGTGTGTGGTCTACGCCTGGTCTGCCGCTAAAGACATCCTGACCAAACTCGACAGCGCCACCCTACCGACAACCTTGCCGGCGTGGGACGAAAGTCAGGTGAGCAACTCAGATGAAGAAGTGGTTATCCAACACAACTGGCATGAACTGCGCCTGTTCATGTGGGATTACATGGGCATTGTGCGGACCGACAAACGTCTGGAACGTGCGCTGCGCCGAATTCAGTTACTGCAACAGGAAACGCACGAGTATTACAGCCATTTCCGCGTCTCAAATAACCTGCTGGAGTTGCGTAACTTGCTGCAAGTCGCCGAACTCATGGTCCGCTGTGCGATGCAACGCAAAGAGAGTCGTGGCCTGCATTACACTCTGGATTACCCTAATCCGGTGGAACACAGCGGGCCAACCATTTTGGTGCCTCAAAAATAATCACGTTCAGGGAGCCTGGCGCTCCCTTTGAACCACCACCAGCAGATGGCGATAATCCGCGTCACTCAAACTGTCGCGCCACACCGTTAACGCCGCGCGCTGTTCAAAATACACAATCACAAACCAGTGAGCACATGCGCTCTGACAACCGCGCAGTGTCAGAGTGTCATCGTTAAAGCGAACCTGTCGTCCGGGACCACAACGCAGTTGACCTTGCGCGGCGGGGGGCAACAGTGCTCCCCGATGACACAATTGCCATATCGGTACCAACAGCATGGGAAGAATGACCAGTGGCAGGAAAGCAGCAAGGGATGCCCAGGTCGTCAGTAGCCAAGCCACCATATGCAGGACACGGGCATCAGTAGAAGGGAGTAAGTGGACGTTAACGCACTTTGCTAAGGTTATGGGCAACAATCTTGTCTACCATGGAGGCGTGACTCAGGTTTTCACTGCGTCCATGCCCCATAATCCAGGTAAACAGATCCGGGTCATCACACTCCAGCAGCGACACAAAATCCTGTTGCTCCGTCTCGCTCAGTGAATCAAAGCACTCCTCAAAAAAAGGCATAATGACCACATCAAGTTCCAGCATCCCACGTCGGCATGCCCACTTGATCCGTGCTTTTTCTTCTGCAGTGTACATCGGTTATCCTCACCTAATCATAATTTTAGCTGAGTGTAACAGGGGTCAGAGACGGCGACCACTAACTCAGTCACAGTCCGCAGAAGCTGACAAAAAAACTCAACCGGATTAACATAACCCCATACCAACATAGCTAGGAATTTCACATGGATTGGCAAAACTCATTCACTCCTCTTGCCGTAAACGCAAACGATGCGTTGCCGCCCCTGATGCTGGCTTACCTGCCCTCATGGGGAGCCATCACTCTGCAAGGTGATGACAAGAAGTCTTACCTGCAAGGTCAGGTCACCTGCGACGTGGTATCTCTGCCTTTGGACCAAACTACACTGGGTGCGCACTGCGATGCCAAAGGCAAGGTCTGGAGCGTATTTCGTGTGTTCCACCACAATGGTGGCTTTGCCATGGTGCAGCCACGATCGGCGATCGACGTCGAATTGCGAGAGATCCGCAAGTACGCGGTGTTCTCCAAAGTTGAGATCAATGCCAGTCAGGAGATCATTCTGGGAGTGCTCGGCCAACAAGCCGAACATTTTATTGACAGCCTGTCGGAGCAGCGCGGTGATGTCCGGGCCATCAACGGTGGCAGTGCGGTGAGAATAGATGCTGAGCGCTGGATTCTGTTGCTGGACGAACACGCAGCCGAAACGCTGGCAGCACAGTGGACCGCGAACAAAGTCGACGAATCCCTGTGGACCCGCTTTGACATCGAACATGCGTTACCGGTACTCGGCGCTAGCGAGCAAAATGAACATATTCCCCAAGCGCTCAACCTGCAGGCACTGGGAGGCATCAGCTTTACTAAAGGCTGTTACACCGGTCAGGAAACCGTTGCGCGAGCTAAGTACCGCGGCATGAACAAGCGTGCGATGTACATAGTCAAGGGCAGTGTCTCAACGGCAATTGAAGGCACGGCACTTGAGCGGGCGGTCGGAGACAATTGGCGTGGCGCTGGTCAGTTGCTTGCGCATTATGTGTTTGCCGACAACAGCGCCATCGGCTTGATTGTTCTGCCCAACAACCTCGACGCCGACACTCCCCTGCGCCTTCAGGATCAGCCGGAACACACCTGGACCATTCAGCCTTTGCCGTATACGTTAGAAGAGAATGAATAAGCCGATAGAGACCAAAATCACGCGGTATCTCCGTGAGCAGCAGGTGGCGTATCGCCTGCTGCCTCATCAGACGCCAGCCACCACCATCGAAGACGCCGCCCGGCAACGAGGCATCCGTCCCGCCCAGATGGTGAAGTCAATTCTGCTACGGGACATGGGCGGTCAATACGCTCTGGCGTGCGCTCCTGGCGACAGATCTGTGGATCCAAAGAAAGTTCGTGCTCTGCTTGGCTGGCGCCGAATGACCTGTGTCGATCTGGCTCAGGTCCCCGAATTAACCGGCTATCAGCCAGGTTGTGTTGCTCCCCTTTTGCTGCCCGTATCGATGCCGATCATCTTTGATCAACATCTGCTGACAGAGCCGGAAGTTACCATCAGTAGCGGCTGTCACATGGCCGGAGTAGCTCTGGGTTGTCACGATCTGGTGCAGTTGTGCCAGCCTCAGCTCGGAGACATTTGCCGTGATACGGCAATTTAGTGTAATGGATTACAATAAAACGTGATCAAACTCGAACTCCAGACACTAACACCAAAGATATTTATTCAAAATAAAAACATAAATAGTCACGGGCATTTTTTTCGCGTAGTCTGTTCTTGTTGGTTAAAGTTCAAACAATTTGAGTAGTATTGTTGATATCCTTCTCCAACAACAAAAGTGAATCCACTGATTGTTTCAGGACATCCACTTTTTGTGTAATGCATCTGTGACTATTCGCCCGCAATGTTTTGCGGGCTTTTTTTCAACAAAAATTTACACCTTTCTTAAATTCTTAGCTAAATTTCGACTATTCTTAATTCTGTAATAATTCTCGTGCCTAATGTGCGCGTCTCAGTTCATTAGGTAGTTCCACACACCGAACTAAAATGAGGTAAGCATCACATAAACTTGGATATTTATCTGAGAATCTGCCTACAGCAGCACAAATATCCAACAAAGTCGATATCCACTGCATATTTCTCCAAGACTGTCACACAATTTTAAACCAGTCTTACTTACAATTTGCGGTGCCAGAAAAAACAAGGATAAAGATATGAGACTGTTTAAGCGCTATATCCCCGGTATGATTGCTAAACACGTGAGTCGATTATTCAAGGGAAGAATTTACATCTATGGAATTGGCAAATTTGAATTCGATAACGGCAAATTGATTTTGCCGGATCGTGCCGAAGCCCGTCATTTTCAGGCGGTCAAAGAAATCAACAGCGAAATCATGAAACTGCGCTGTGCCTATGCATAAAATGAATTAAAAAGGTAAAAGGGTTGGCCACTGGCCAACCCTTTTACCTTTCTAATGGTTTAATCCGCATACACTGTTCGCTTTGCCAAATCAGGCAAATGGCCTTTTAGTCCCAGGGCACGCTTCATGATCTCATCTTTCGCGCCGGGCAGCTGGCCTGCCAGTTTCATTCCCAGACCACGAATCAGCTTCTTCGCCGGATTGTTCCCGTCAAACAGATCGCGGAATCCCTGCATCGCAGCAATCATCTTCGCCGCTTCGGCTTTGCGCCAGCGCTCGTAACCACGCAGGTTACGACGCACACCGATATCTTCTCCCTGACGCCACAGCGTATACACCTCTTGCGCTAAGCTGGCGGCATCCAACAGCCCGAGATTCACGCCTTGCCCTGCTAACGGGTGAATGGTATGCGCCGCGTCACCAACCAGAGCAATACGCTGGGCGATGAAATCACGGGCATAACGCATCTTAAGTGGATACGCTGCCCGCTCGCCACGGGCTTCACACAACCCCAAGCGGGCATCGAACTCGGCGGTGAGCACTTTGTTGAATTCACGATCCGACAACGCCATCAAGCGCTCTGCCCGGCTGGGATCGGTTGACCAGACAATCGAGCTAAGATGTTGATCTTGCAAAGGCAAAAATGCCAGAGGCCCATTCGGTGTGAAGATCTGCCGTGCGACACTGTCATGAGTGTCCGCGGTATAAACATTGGCCACGATCGCGCTGTGACCATAATCCCAGTGGGTCAGAGGAATATCCTGTTGATGACGAACCCAAGAATTGGCGCCATCAGCTCCGACCACCAGCTTGGCAGTCAGTGCCTGTCCGTTGTCCAGTGTCAGCCAGGCTTCGCGTTCACTGACGGCCAGAGAGTGACAGGTGGCGGGCATGTATAACGTCACATTGTTCATCTGCTGAACCTGCTCCAGCAGGGCCAACTGAATCACACGGTTTTCAACGATGTGTCCCAGATCCGGCTGCCCCAGCGCATTCGCACTGAATTCGATCCGGGCGAAGCTGTCCTGTTCCCACACTTCCATCGCGGAATACGGCGACAATCGTCGCCGGGTGATGCCTTCCCAAACACCCAGATTACGTAAAATAGTTTCACTGGAACGGCTCAGTGCGGACACGCGCACATCGGGCAATTCCGCCAGAGATTCATCCGGAGTCCGACCTTCGATGACCGCTATCCGTAGATCGCTGTCCTTAAATGCGGCAGCCAGAGCTAACCCCACCATACCACCACCCACAATGGCAATATCAACGCTCTGCATCATGTTTTTACCTTAATCCGTCTCCGTTAGCGGTCGACCAGTCCGAGCGTTCGTCTCAGCAAAGGTGCCTTGATCGCCGGGATATTGTCCATCGCAGCCAGGCCAAGATTGCGTCCCAGACGCAATGTCAGCCAATCATTTGAAAATATGTGTACCAGTGACGTCGTCAATTGAATGGTACGGTTCCGATCGTCATGGCGACGCTGACTGAACGCCGCCAGCACGGTGTAGCGTCCGACATCATCAAGCGAGTTCAGCAGTTCTTCAGCCAGGCTAGCAACATCGCGAATGCCCAGGTTGAACCCCTGCCCGGCGATGGGGTGCAAAGTTTGCGCTGCATTACCAACAATAGCAAAGCGGTGACTGATATTAGCCTCCCGGTAACGCAGTAATAGGGGATAACTCGCCCGGCTTCCCACTTTTGAGAATTTCCCCAAACGCCAGCCAAAGTCGCGTTGCAGCTCAGCAAGGAACTGTGTGTCATCCAAAGCCAGAACGCGCTCAGCCTGTTCGGGCGGCATACACCAAACCAACGACATTCGTCCTTCACTCATCGGTAGCAACGCCAGTGGACCATGCTGGGTAAAGCGTTCAAACGCACGCCCCTGATGAGCCTGTTGACACAGCACATTGGCGATCAATGCCACCTGACCAAAATCATGCTCTTGAAGCGGCAGCCCCAATTGCTGGCAACAAGTGGACACCGCGCCATCTGCTGCCACCAGCAGCCGGGTTTTGAGCTGTGTTCCGTCCCGAAGTGACACCAGAGCATGGCTGTCTGTGCGCTTAACATCGGCCACGGCATTCGGACAAAACAGGGTAATTTGCGGACACTGGCTGATTTTTTGCTGGTAGAGGCGGCCCACATCCGCCAACTCGACCACATACCCCAGAGCGGCCAATCCCAGCTCTTGGCGATCAATGTCCGTCATACCTGCGTGGCCACGGTCAGACACATGAATGTGTGCAATCGGAGTCACCACGTCAGCAAGCGTCTCCCATAAGGCAAACTGCTTGAGTGTCTCAACCGTACCATGCGACAGCGCAATGGATCGCGAATCGAATCCCGGGTGGGCTTGATGATCGGTGTGAAACGGTTCCACAATCCCAATAGACAGTTGCTGATTACTGAGATGATCCAGTGCAAGCGCCAGAGTCATCCCGGCCATTGCACCGCCAGCAATCACTACATCAAACGGCTTCATCCTGGTACCTGCTTAGTGAATGGTGGGCGTACTCTCAGGCGCCGGCCGGCTACCCAGTTCCGCATGGATGGTCAGTACGCAGGCTTTAATATGTTCGACCACCTGAAGCAGCAGCTGTGCCTGCTCACCTAAATCGTCATCTTCATCAATGCCAAGACGGGCAATCTCTTCCATATCCGCCAGCGCTTCTTTCACATCTGCCGACGCATTCTTCAACCCGGCGTTCACCAGCCCCAGGCCGGAGATAAAATGGTTGACCCAATCGGCAACCCCGTCCGCCAGATCAAACAGGCTGGCGCCTGCATCATCATCCGGCAAAAGCAGTTCCATCTCCAGGCTGGTGCCGGTCATCTCTTGTTTGCTTGCTTCCAGCACAGATTTGGCCACCAACAGCGCACCGCTTGGCCAGCCCATACCATCGTTAGTGTAATCAAACAGCAGCGGCTGCCAACTGTCATCATTTAAACTTAATCCGCCACTGAGCATCCCTGTGAGCAGACCATGCAGTTCCGCTGGGTTGACAGCCAGTCCGGCCGATTGAAGTTCAGTGGCAGCGCCGAGGTAGTCAGGGAGTGTAGTTTTGCTCATGGGAAGCCTAATTGTGACAAATAAAGCTAATCCTATCACTTCGCACCCAGAGCGAAAACGTTGAGTTCCTTAAATGTGGGCAGCTTTTGTGCAAATTGCCCAAATCCTGTGTTGTTAGGCTTTGTTTTGCTCAATGGTCAGTGGAAAAGCTTGAATCTTAAAGGCGCTTTTCCTATAGTTTCCTCCTCGGTGGCGCATATTCCACCGACCCAATAAGGCGCGTAAAGAGTTCATCAAACATGAGTAATCAAGCGGTTGAAATTGAAGTACTGGGCAAACTGACTCGGGTCAATTGTCCTCAGGGACAGGAAGAGTCATTGCTGAGAGCGGCCGATGACCTAAATAACCGTATCCATGAAATGACCTCTCGCACCAAAGTGACCAATGAAGTGCAGTTGTTAACCATTGCCGCACTGAACATTTGTTACGAATTGCAATCTAAGAATGAAGAAGCGCTGGATCGTCAAGCGCTGACAGAGCGGATGGAAAAGCTCTCCATAACACTCGATGAAGTGTTAAATAAAGTGAAGCCAGGACAGCAGTAGCTTTTACCAGACGACCAAATTTACCCTGGAGTGTGCGTCAGCAGGATGTAAGTCCCTGAGCCGATAAGCAATACCTAAGGGTTAGTACTTGGTAGCTATTGAGCAAGCTCGGCCCGTACCGAGAAGCCTACGGTTATCATTGCTGATCCGCCTTGAACCAGCTGGTTCAAGGGCCACAATCCTCAACGGCACTCTGGGGTATCCTATCGATACCAAGAACAATCTCAAGGTAATTGGTATGAACCTTTCAAGGCAGGACTTTCGCCGCCAGATACGCGAAAGACGCAATCAACTTTGCAGTGACACCCAGCGTCTGGCCGGACTCGATCTGGTGAAACAATTTTCTCAATTGCCAGAGTACCAAACCAGCCAGCACATTGCCCTGTATCTCTCCACCGACGGTGAACTGGATACCCGCCCCTTGATCGATGCGCTGTGGGCCGAAGGCAAAGAGACCTACCTGCCTGTTCTGCATCCTTTCTCTCCCGGCCATCTGTTGTTCCTCCGCTATCGCGCTGACAGTCCGATGGTGTTCAACAAATTCGGTATCGCTGAGCCGAGACTGGCCCAACAGCACATTCGGCCAGTTCAGCAACTGGATCTGATCTGCACTCCCTTGGTGGGATTCGATTCACGTGGTCACCGACTCGGTATGGGCGGCGGCTATTACGACCGGACGCTTGAAAGCTGGTTTAAAACCGGTCGTGGTCCCCGGCCTGTGGGTCTGGCGCACGACTGCCAGCACGTCGAACAGCTACCGATTGAATCCTGGGATATACCACTGCCCAAAATAGTGACCCCAAGCCGGATCTGGCAATGGGAATCCACCGGCAATGAGGCTATAATCGCGCCGCGATAACACTTTAACTCAAGCATTCAGGAGATGGGCATGACTCAAGATGAAATGAAAAAGGCCGCGGGTTGGGCTGCGCTGAAATATGTTGAAAAAGACAGCATTGTCGGTGTCGGTACCGGTTCTACCGTGAATCACTTCATCGATGCACTGGGCTCAATCAAAGACGACATCCAGGGTGCCGTGTCCAGCTCAGAAGCTTCTACCGAAAAACTCAAAGCACTGGGCATCGAAGTGTACGACTGCAACGATGTGGTCAAACTGGATGTCTATGTGGACGGTGCCGATGAAATCAACCCGTCTCGTGAAATGATCAAAGGGGGTGGTGCAGCGCTGACTCGCGAAAAGATCGTCGCCGCCATTGCCGATAAGTTTATCTGTATCGTTGATGACACCAAAGCCGTGGACGTGCTGGGACAATTCCCGCTTCCTGTGGAAGTCATTCCGATGGCCCGTTCGTACGTGGCCCGTGAATTAGTGAAACTGGGTGGCGATCCGGCGTACCGTGAAGGGGTCATCACCGACAACGGCAACGTGATTCTGGATGTGCACAATATGCAGATCACGCATCCGAAAGACATGGAAGACAAAATCAATGCACTACCAGGGGTCGTGACTGTCGGTTTGTTTGCACACCGCGGCGCAGATGTGGTCATCACCGGCACCCCACAAGGTGCGAAAGTCGAAGACTAAAGCACATGATTTCCGTCATTTGATTACAAACGGCACCATTAGGTGCCGTTTTTTTTACTTTTCTCTAGAAAAAGCATGGCTTATTCCGTAATTTTCTTACCCAAAGTGATTTTTTTTTGTTACTTTAATGTTCAGAAGACGCACAGGGAAAACGTTTGCGTCCCGATAAGATGTGCTCTGAAACCTGAGTTTTAGTCACTTTTATACACTGTGCGCCAGTTAAGCCCCCTTTCCCCATTTAAAGGATGAACATAATGGCCAAAGTTTCGTTGGATAAAGAGAAGATCAAAATCCTCCTGCTGGAGGGTGTGCACCCGTCTGCCGTCGAGGTGCTGCAAGCTGCCGGTTACACCAACATCGAATATCATAAAGGCTCCCTGCCTGAAGACGAGCTGCTGGAAGCTGTCAAAGATGTGCACTTCATCGGCCTGCGTTCCCGTACCAACATTACTCAGCAAGTGATCGACTCGGCAGAAAAACTGGTGGCTATTGGCTGTTTCTGTATCGGTACGAATCAGGTTGATCTGAATGCGGCAGCAAAACGCGGTATCCCCGTCTTCAACGCCCCATTTTCCAACACCCGCAGCGTGGCCGAACTGGTACTCGGTCAGGTTCTGTTGTTGCTGCGCGGCATTCCTGAAAAAAATGCCCTCGCCCATCGTGGGATCTGGAAAAAAAGCGCTGACCACTCCTTTGAAGCGCGCGGCAAGCGCCTGGGTATCATAGGCTACGGCCATATCGGCACCCAACTTGGCATCATCGCTGAAAACCTGGGGATGCGTGTTTATTATTACGACATCGAAAACAAACTGTCGTTAGGCAACGCAACGCAGATCCACACCATGAGCGAACTGCTCAACAAATGTGACGTGATTTCCCTGCACGTACCAGAAACGCCAGAAACCAAAGACATGATGGGCGAAGCTGAATTCGCACGTATGAAACCGGGCGCGATATTTATCAATGCGGCGCGCGGCACGGTCGTGGACATTTCAGCACTGTGTCACGCTCTGGAGTCTGGCCATTTGGCTGGCGCAGCGATCGATGTGTTCCCGGTGGAGCCGAAAACCAACGCCGATCCGTTCGAATCGCCACTGCAAAAATTCGACAACGTGATTCTGACACCGCACGTAGGCGGCTCAACTCAGGAAGCGCAGGAAAACATCGGGGTGGAAGTCGCCGGCAAACTGGCGAAATACTCAGACAACGGCTCTACATTATCGAGCGTCAATTTCCCGGAAGTGTCACTACCAGAACATCGCGGTACGTCGCGTCTGCTGCATATTCACACCAACCGTCCGGGTATCCTGACTCAAATCAACACCATCTTTGCGCAGGACGGCATTAACATCGCAGGTCAGTATCTGCAAACATCGGCAGACATCGGTTATGTGGTGATTGATGTTGAAACCGAACGTTCAGAAGAGGCATTGGCCAAACTAAAAGGCATTGAAGGTACCATCCGTGCACGGATCCTGCACTAAGCTAATGCTCTAACCGTAAAAAGGCCACCTGACGGTGGCCTTTTTTGTTGGTCGCGATATGAGTCAGATAAAACACGCTAAGCTTTAAGCGCTCGCTCACCACGGGCAATCCCTACAACACCGCTACGCGCCACTTCAATCACATCGGTAACTTCGGACAATGCGGCAATGAAGGCATCGAGTTTCTCGGCCGTTCCCGCAATTTGAACCGTGTACTGTGAAGCGGTCACATCAACGATCTGACCACGGAATATATCGGCAGTCCGTTTCACTTCCGCCCGGGCGAAACCACTCGCTTTAACTTTCACCAGCAGCAGCTCACGTTCGATGTGCTCCAGCTCCGACACCTCCTGTACTTTCAGTACATCGATCAACTTGTGAAGTTGTTTCTGGATTTGCTCCAACTGCATTTCGTCAGATGTGGTGGTGACGTTCAGACGCGATAACGTTTCATCATCCGTTGGGGATACATTCAGCGATTCGATGTTGTACCCACGCTGAGAGAACAGACCAACGACCCGAGACAGAGCACCCGGCTGGTTTTCCATTAACAGTGAAATTATGTGTCTCATATCAGGTTCTCTCCGTTTTGCTCAGCCACATCTTATCCATACCCTCGCCTTTGATCTGCATCGGATACACGTGTTCGGTTTCATCCACATTGATGTCGACGAATACCAGACGATCTTTCATCGCCAACGCTTTTTTCAGCCCAGCTTCGAGTTCGTCCGGCGTCGAAATACGGATACCGACGTGACCGTACGCTTCTGCAATCGCAGCAAAGTCCGGTACTGAGTCCATATACGAGTTGGAGTGACGCCCCTGATAAATGATGTCCTGCCATTGCTTGACCATACCGAGGAAACGGTTGTTAAGGTTGATAATTTTCACCGGAATGTCGTACTGCATCGCGGTTGACAGTTCTTGTATGTTCATCTGGATACTGCCGTCACCGGTCACCACCACAACTTCTTCGTCCGGCTTGGCAAATTTAACCCCAAGACCGGCAGGAAAACCAAATCCCATCGTGCCCAGACCGCCGGAGTTGATCCAACGCCGCGGCTTATTGAACGGATAATACAGCGCCGCAAACATCTGGTGCTGACCCACATCAGAAGCCACATAAGCATCACCGTTGGTCAGTCGATGCAGCGTTTCTATCACCTGTTGGGGTTTGATACGCTCAGGAGAAGTTTCATAAGCCAGGCAATTGCGATCACGCCACCCTTGAATATCCTGCCACCAGCTTTGCAGTGCGTCAGCATCGTTCGTGCCGCCTTGTTCAACCAGTAGTGTCAGCATGGTGTCCAAGACTTTCTCGGCCGAACCAACGATAGGCAGATCGACCCGCACATTTTTTGAGATGGACGACGGATCTATATCAATGTGCATCACTTTGGCATCCGGGCAGTATTTCTCCAGATTGTTGGTGGTGCGGTCATCAAAGCGCACACCAATGCCGAAGATCAGATCGGCATTGTGCATGGCCATGTTGGCTTGGTAAGTGCCGTGCATCCCCAACATACCCAAAGAGTTATGGTGTGTGCCCGGGAAAGCGCCAAGCCCCATCAAGGTACTGACCACCGGCAGGTTCAATACTTCTGCCAGTTTAAGAATTTGTTCGTCGGCGCCGGAAATCACCGCGCCGCCACCGATGTACAGCACCGGTTTTTTCGCATCCAGGAGCGCTTTTAAAGCCTTTTTGATCTGACCTTTGTGGCCGGATGTCGTCGGGTTGTAGGAGCGCATTTTGATTGTCTCCGGATAGGCATAAGGCAATTTAATCTGCGGACTCATCACATCTTTCGGCAGATCGATCACCACAGGGCCTGGACGCCCCGTTGACGCAATATAGAAGGCTTTTTTAATTGTTTCGGGGATATCTTCCGCATTTTTTACCAGGAAGCTGTGCTTCACCACCGGACGGGACACACCGACGATATCGCACTCCTGAAACGCATCGTTGCCGATCAGGTTCGTTGGCACGTTGCCTGAAATCACGATCATCGGTACAGAGTCCATGTAGGCGGTCGCTATGCCGGTGATGGTATTGGTTGCTCCTGGGCCGGAGCAGACTAACACGACGCCTGGTTTGCCTGTTGCACGAGCATAACCATCGGCCATGTGAGTCGCTGCTTGTTCATGGCGAACCAGCACGTGTTTGATTTTGTCGGTTTTTTCATGCAGAGCATCGTAGATATCAAGCACCGAGCCACCTGGGTAACCAAAGATCTGCTCTACGCCCTCTTCGATCAGAGACTGGACGACCATCTCTGCGCCGGACAACATTGCCATATTTTTCTCCTTACCAGCATCCAATCACGCCAGGTCAGCGCCATTGTTCTGGTTTTACATAGTCTAGGTCTTATTCGTAGCCTAATTCGAAATACGTTCACTCTTTCGGCTATGCCTCGTTTCTGTCATAACAAAAACGAGTGAGCTCCCACTGTAGCGTGTAATTCCTGAGCGGTCTAACGTGACAAAAGTCACACCATCAACAACATGCTTAAAAAGAGGAAATTATAAGAAAAGGATGTCACAAAGAAGAAAAAATACGGGGGTTATGATTAACACTTCGCCAAAAAAAAGAATAAAATTCCACAACACAACCACCAGATTCACACGCATGAAAGAAAGAGCCACGCCCAATCTGCAAACAAGCAATAAAAAATCCTCCCACAGCAGTCACGCTGAGCAGGAGGATTTTTTATCGGATTAACCAGCTTGAGTGCAGGTTTTTATCTCTTTTTTGAATTCTCAGTGTACATTTCGTCGATTTCATCCTGATATCGGTCATGGATGACTTTTCGACGCAGTTTCTGCGTCGGGGTCAGTTCACCGTCATCCATTGAGAAGGCTTTCGGCAACAATTTGAATTTTTTCACCTGCTCAAATTTTGCCAGCTCTTGTTGCAGGACGGCGATGCGCGCTTCGAACATGGCAACAATCTGATGATGTTTGATCAGCTCCATTCGATCATGATACTTAATGTTCAGCTCTTTCGCGTGCTGCTCCAGGCTATCAAAACACGGTACGATCAGCGCCGAAACAAACTTGCGCGTATCGGCGATCACGGCAATCTGCTCAATAAAATGGTCTTTGCCTAACGTGCCTTCGATCATTTGCGGGGCAATGTATTTACCACCGGATGTCTTCATCAACTCTTTGATCCGGTCGGTAATAAACAAGTTCCCCTGCTCATCAATCTGCCCAGCATCGCCAGTTTTCAGGAATCCATGCTCGTCAAAGCTTTTTGCCGTTTCTTCCGGCATTTTGTAGTAACCGCGCATGACCATAGGTCCGCGGACTAAAATCTCATTATTGTCACCGATTTTCACCTGCGCGCCCGGCATCGCCATGCCGATGGAGTCAGGGTTAAAACAACGATCGTCCCAACAGGAGACGGTCGCTGTGGTTTCGGTCATACCGTAACCGAGTTTGACGTTGATGCCCATTGCATGGAAAAAGCGCCCGATGGTCTCATCCAGTTTGGCCCCCCCACACGGCATGAAATTAATTCGTCCGCCGAGCAGATCGCGCAGTTTAGACAGCACCAGTTTATCCGCCAGCTGATAAGATTTTTTCAGCAACAGAGACGGTTGGCGATTCTGTTGCTGACAGAGCGACATTTTGGCCCCCATATTGACCGCCCAGGTGAACAGTACTTTACGGAGAAAGGGCGCTCGCGCGACTTTTTCGTGAATCGCAGAGAAGATTTTCTCGTAAAAACGGGGAACCGCACACATCACGGTCGGGCGAACTTCACTCAGGGCATCACGCACCTGCATAGTGTCCTGCAGATAACAGTTGGTTGCCCCTTTGTACAAGACGTAAAACGTCCAGGCGCGCTCAAAAACGTGTGACAAAGGCAGGAAGCACAGTGATACGTCCTCCTGAGTGAGACTCAGACGCAGATCATGCCCTTCCAACTGGGCACCAATGTTCGCGTAGTCGAGCATCACCCCTTTGGGCTGGCCGGTGGTACCAGAGGTATAAATCAGCGTGAGTAAGTCATCCATACACGCCTGCTCCAGGCGTTGTTCCAACTCAGCTTGCTCGCTCTGTCCGCCCTGTGCCATAAAGCGTTCCCAGCTCAGCGCTTGCGGGCAATCTCTCAAGTCGACGTCATCCGACATGGCCACGATCAGTTCCAGCTGCGGACACCGATCCAGGAGATTTAATGCCGCATCGTATTGCGCCTGTTCACCGACAAACAGTACGCGGGCATCGGCATTGTCAACGATGTACGCGGACTGCGCCGCCGTATTGGTCGGGTATATGGGTACCGGCACCGCGCGAACTTGCAACGCGGCCAAATCAGCAATGGTCCAGCGCGACATGTTGTTGGAGAAAATCGCCACTTTGTCCTGTACCGCGATACCCTGTGCCAGCAGCGCGCGTGACAACTGATCGATTTCGACCCCCAGTTGTGTCCAGCTGATGCCCTGCCATACAGCGCCATCTTTCTGCTTCAGAGCAATGCGTGCGCCACCCTGAGCAATCTGAGCGCGAATACGTTTAACAATGTGAAAATCTAAATTGGCCATGCTTTGTACCTTTGGCTTACACCTGTAAGCTTTTTTTGAGCGCACAAGTGTACAATCAAGGCCAGAAAAGGCAACTGACAGACGTCAAAGTTAGCCACCTAAATAGTAAAAAACCTTGAACGAAGAGCTCCGTTCAAGGTTTTTACCGTCAGTTTGGTGCCAAAATTGCCTTACGACAATGCCACCACTTCGCCACAGATCATCATCAGTTGATCGCGCATCCAGATATGACCTTTGTCTTTTTCACTGGATTCATGCCAGCTCAGATATCCGCTGATATTGGCGTTCTCAAACGGCAACGCCAACATCTGCAACTGGTCTTTGTTGGCGGCATTTTCCACCATCCAGCGTGGCGCGATCGTTACCAGTTCAGACTGCCCAACAACGTACAGCACATTACTTAAACTGGTGCCCTCGTAATAAGGCTGACAATCCATTTCACGGTATGCCTGCTCGGAAAAACTGCGTTGACCGTGAATCTTCGACAATTTGGCGTGTTTCTCTGCACGCAGTTGTTCTGCGCTCACCTCTCCTTGAACACGAGGGTGCGCTTTGGCGGCAACGACCACCAGCTCGTCCTGAAAAATCTCAGTGCTGGAGAAGCCTTGATCATCAAAACGGGCGTAATCAATAACAAAATCAATTTCCTGATAACGCATACGTTCGGCCAGCTTACGGTCGAACTCTGCATCCAGATGCAGCTGCACATTCGGTGCCTGTTCATGCACGGAAGTCATGATCTTAGGCGCAAAGCGCATGTCACAAGGGCTGCAAATCGCCAGTTTGAACAGACGAGTTGACGTTTCAGGAGAAAAAATCGAGCTTGGCAGCTCATTGCGGATCAGCTGTAATGCCTGACGAATCGGACCAAACAGCTGGCGAGCGCGTTGTGTGGGTTGAATACCACGTCCCTGACGCATGAACAATTCATCATTAAACATCACTTTCAGACGAGCAACCGCGTTACTGACCGCTGGCTGAGACATGCCCAGATTGTGCGCGGCGCGAGTGATGTTTTGTTCCTGCATCACGGCATCGAATACCGTCAACAGGTTAAGGTCTACCCCACGTAATGTGCTTTCCATTCGGTAGCTAGCAATAGCGCTCATTGCATCTTTTTTTTGTAACATTGATTACGCCTCTTAATGGTCGTCGATAGCTCTAGGTTTGTTTTGGGTTGGAATAGATAACCTGTCGTTTTTATATTTATCGCCCCGATAAGAGTGGAGCGACACTTACTATCAGCGAATCAATCGAGGTTTAGCAACTAGATTGATAATTAATCAGTATTTTTTATCTGCATAACAATAAATTCCTTAAAAATCAACAATATAATCTTTTT
>NZ_WXWO01000007.1:0-2655 GCF_009904845.1 Vibrio sp. V38_P2S17PM301
TTCCGAATTTTAAGAATTTGCTTGGCGACCATAGCGATTTGGACCCACCTGATTCCATGCCGAACTCAGAAGTGAAACGAATTAGCGCCGATGGTAGTGTGGGGCTTCCCCATGTGAGAGTAGGACATCGCCAGGCTTTTATTTCGTTTTTAGATTTTAGACCTTTTAATTAAGGGAAAGTCTAAAGACAAAAAACTTAGACTTAGAGTCTAACCAGTGCGGAGCGGTAGTTCAGTTGGTTAGAATACCGGCCTGTCACGCCGGGGGTCGCGGGTTCGAGTCCCGTCCGCTCCGCCATTTATTCGAGAGTCGTCTCATTAAACACGAACTGTAGGGGTGTAGCTCCAATTGGCAGAGCAGCGGATTCCAAATCCGCGTGTTGGGAGTTCGAATCTCTCCACCCCTGCCATATTCAAGGCCTCAGTCGAAAGACTGAGGCCTTTTTGCTTTTAAAACTATTCATCTTCACTGTTCAAATACGTCAAGCGTATTTCCGTCCTTTTTTCTAACCCCGCTTCTCCCAAAATAAGTTGATACTGACGGCCGTGAGTTTACGCATATATCTTGCTATTATTTCTTATCAACCCAATGACTTAGGATTTTTCCATGCCCCATTTACGTTTTCGTGCTGTAGAGCCTCAAACCGTTCAAACGCTATCTAATACTTTGCTTGATGAGCTGCAGCCTCTGATGGCATGCCCACGAGAAGACTTTACATTTGAGTATATCTACTCCACTTTTTATTATGAAAGCGAAGTGACAGCGGCGTATCCGTTCGTTGAGGTGCTGTGGTTTGATCGTGGTCAGGAGGTTCAGGATCAAGTCGCTCAAATCATCACTCAACAGGTGCGCGCTATTATGGGTGAAGATGTTGATGTTGCCGTTATTTTCTCAGCACTGAAACCCAATGAATACTATGATAATGCACAGCACTATTGATTAACGCTAGGAGGGAAAATGCGCAAGTTTTGTTTAGTAGGATTACTCATTTGGCCATTTTCTCTTTATGCCACGCCTTGGGAGCAACTTAAATCGCCTTCTTCACAGCCGAGTCAATCGATCGGAAGTTATGCGAACGGCTGTATTGCGGGGGCAGAACCTCTTCCGTTACAAGGAGAAGGTTACCAGGTGCTGCGCAGTCAACGCGCACGTTACTATGCGCATCCTCAAACGATTGAATATATTGAATCGCTTGCTGCTAAGGTGAATGCCAGCCTGAACACAAATCTGTTGGTGGGGGATCTTTCCCTACCACAAGGTGGCCGTTTTTCCAGCGGCCATTCCAGCCATCAAACCGGGCTTGATATCGACATCTGGTTGCGTTTAAGCAGTGTCAAACTCAATGACTCAGAGTTGGCAAAGCCAGAGCCAGTGAGTGTTGTGAATCTTCAACAGTATCGACTGACACGGGAGAACTGGCAGCAAAAGCATTTCCAACTGATAAAAATGGCGGCGAGTTACGATCAGGTAGCTCGGATATTTGTGCACCCCGTTATCAAGCAACAGCTGTGCGACAGTGAACCTTCAGAGGAGCGTGCCTGGCTGCGCAAGGTCAGGCCGTGGTGGGGGCATCATTACCATATGCACGTACGCTTAAACTGCCCTGAAGGCGATCGCAGTTGTACACCTCAGGCGCCGCCGCCTCGGGGGGATGGGTGTGGGGCTGAGCTGGCCAGTTGGAAACCACAACCCAAGCCAAAAATACAGCAACCCGTCGCCACTAAAACGCCAACGAAAAAGCCGTCAGTCAAGCGCATGCCGTCTCAATGTATGGCGATGTTAGAGCAATCAACCAGTTGAGTATGTATTGTGAGTCTTAGTTTTGGGAATGCAATTGCATAACTAAAACTGGAGAAGCGTCACACTTTTGTCTACAGTGAATTTATCGAGTATGACTTACCTAAGGCACACGCTGTAGGTCAGCAGAACGATCAGGCTGATCCGTTTCGCGACTCTGCGATTCGGGCAGTGATTACCTGAGTATCAATCGGTTGGCATCTGAAGGATAAGGTATGAATTAAATCTGTGGGTCGGAGGCTTGCGACTCGTTAAACAGACTTCAAGGAAAGGATGAAGACGATGATTTGTGCACGAGAGTTTGCCGATTGGCTGAGAACGCGTTTTGAACAGGAGAGTGGTGGGATCACCATGACACGCGAGGACGTGAATCAGCTTACCGGACGCCAGAGTTTCAGCATGGGGTTTGTCAATGACGTTCACTATGAGTTGATGCAGCATGGCATGGCATTCGTTACCGATATGGGCAGAGAGACGTTTTATTTAATCCCGATTTCAGATGCATTGCCCTGGCGAGAGCGGTTGGAATATCAGTACGAAAAAGAGCTATTCTGCAACATTTATCCGATGGAAAAATCCGGTTAATCAAAGGCCACCTATTACGGTGGCCTCATTTTGTATAGAGAAAACCCCCAGCTAGGCTGGGGGTTCCGTAAAGCTTACAGCTATAAGTTAGTTATATAACCCCTTTCAATTTGATAAAAACGTCTTGTGGTCTGGCAACTGCAAGAGTTAATTAAGAATTGAAAGGGGGTCCCAATGGGGGACGAAAAGAGCTTAGCGCACACGCGATGGAATTGTAAATATCATGTGGTTTTTGCACCAAAGTACAGAAGGCAGGTGTTCTATGGTGAGAAA